>DAOVMB010000268.1 GCA_030630905.1 Sedimentisphaerales bacterium | reverse complement strand
CCGTTCACGCTGAACTTTGGGCCGGTTAATGTGAACATCCTTTCCCGTTCACAGGCCGCCAGAAAAATCGCAAGGCGATTAGGAACCCATGTATTTAAAACGTACATGTCCATGCTGGGAATGACACCGCTCATTTCATCACGAAGCTCGAGGAAATGGCTTGTAATATTGGCTTGGGTCAGGGCGCCGTTATTATAAAAGTGTTTGTATGCGCGGTCCGCAAAGACCTGCCTGAAGGTGCTGTTTACCTTGAGCGCCCGGTACAAGTAGCCGTTACCGTTATTTTGACTGTTGAGCCTGTCAAAATAAACAGTGTTTAGTCGATTCGAGAACATCCCTCCTTCGGCATCCCAGATGAAAAATCTCCACTTCCCTTCTTCCGAGCGTTCACTCGCCGCGGCCCAGTTATTTTGCGGCCAGTCCCAATTACCACTCCAAAGCTGTAGAATGAGATAGTCGGCGAATGCCGGAATATCGAGGTGTTTGCCCATTTCCTCATAATGAGCATCGTCGGACAGATTATTGCCGCGAGCGTAATTAATCATATTGTTCCAGGACACCGTATTGCCGTCACGGATCCCGTTCATGGTCATTACGTCCCATTCCTTATCGCTCTCGTACCATTCCTGACAGAATGCATCTTTGATGTGTTCACAGGGATTGAAGTAGCCTTTGTATTTGCCATTAATGAAGAGGTTGGCCATAGTTCCGCCGCTGGCGACATTACCCATATCCTTATGGAGTCGCCTAAGCAATTCGTCCTTGATGAAGGGATTTACTCTATCGTTATGGCCTCCACGGAGAACTATGCTTTTGAAACTTTCAACCTCAAAAGGAAATAGTGGATATTCAAGCCTGCTCCGGCCATACCTGTCACGGAAGTAAAGCCTAAAGGCGAATTTTGAGTTACCAGACCAATAACCATCACTTCGGCGATACCGGGGACGCATATAGTTGCTTCCATGAACCCCGATTCCACAATCAACCTGAAAGTCTGAGTTATTCTCGGGTTTAATCAGCTCAAATGATACAGGACGTTCGTATGCCATTCCTCGATGCATCGGATTGTTGTGACTGTCCGGACCATCAGAAACCCACGTCCCGTCACCACCATAGTAACCTCCCACAATAGCCATTACGCCATCCGGCTCGTAAAATGTTTTATTTTCGTCACCAACGAGGGAAATCACCGGCAATGACTTGACATTTTCTCCGGCGTTCATCAGATACGTATTGCTCTTGACGGCTGAATGCTTCCAACCCTGCTTGATTGCTCTGGCCCGCAGGCAGGTAGTCCTGCTGATGGAAATAGGACCGGTATAGATTATGCCCTTTGGAAACCGCCCGATAAATTCATACGGCTCGGAGCCATCGAGAGTATAGTAAATGATCGCATCCTTAGTTTCGGTGGCGAGTGTTAAATAAAACGGAGCATCATAAAAACCACGTTTGTGACTGAACTCCGGGGCTTCGACCTGGCCCAGATATGCACCGTCATTCTCCGCTCCCGGCGTGGGGGTGGCGAAAAAACGTATCTGGCCATTGGTTTCAGTATCTCGTCCGTAGGAAATATCCCTGGTCTGTTCGGGAAAGTTGATGCTGTCGATAAGGGTTACGCCGTCTCTGTCGAACAGGCCGATCTCCTCACCACCGGCATTGAGTTTGAAATTCGCGTGCAGGCCATAATCAGTGCCGTCCTCATCGGCCCATATCAACAGATAGCCGCCTGCGCTGATAGTGGTCGAGGCCGGATTATTGCCGGGAATCCGCCACTTCGTGGAAACAGACAGATTATCCGTTAGAAACATTCCCCCTATATCAACCGGATCGATGCCGGAGTTGTATATCTCAATCCAATCATCGTAGTGTCCCTGCGGGTCGTGGATCGTATTGTCGTTGGATGCCATGAACTCATTAATGACCAACGGAATACCCACTTTGTGCCAGTCCCTGAGCAAAAGTGCAAGATCTGACATGTTCACTCCATCGGCGCCATCCAGGTCGGCATAGCTCGTTTCCGCACCGCTTCCCGAAGGTTCCAGCCATTGCCCGGAAAAGATCTGTACATCCAGGAAATCAACCCGGCAGTCGCCGTTGAGGTCGCCGGCAGGACAGCTGGCATGCACAGAACCGACCAGGGATATGCTTAATACATGGGTGAGCAACAACAATCTAATATATCCGGGCACCTTCTAATCCCTTCCTCACTAATGGCTTGGGCCATTAATTGCATTTTCACCTCTGCCGCCTGGGGACTTCAGAAAGATGAAATCACAGATGTCAGTTAGTTAAATCAGTCTGGTAAACTTCACTTATTATAACATATTCGGAGCAGTTGAGACAAGGACTTTCGTGGAGTCTTCTGAACGACTTGCGTATTCTGATGGAACAGGCTTAGTAGTCTGTCAAATTTGATTTGATAGCTTGGAAGGGTATTAGTGCGAGATAGCATACATAATAATATTAATCCCCATTTGAATGGCTTTTTCATAATTCTGCTTGCCGAATTCAAAACCGTGACTATCACACCAGCCACAGTGAATATCTGTGGAGCTTAGAAAAACCGCGAGGCGCTCGCCTATAAAAATCCCCCTGGCGCCATGATTCTGGCCGTGCATATACGGCAAACCCTTCTGTCTTGGCTGTCTCATGCCCGGCAGAAAAATGCGATTCTGACGCTCCATATACGGCAGGCCCTTATCGCCAAGGTCGTAAACGTTGTGAAATATCTCGTGCTGTAATGGTATTCGCTGTACGGCTCTGTTTCCAAAAACCTGCTCCAGCAACTCAAAAGAGCTTTGATAGAAGAAATCGCCGCCCGAACCAACAACGCAGTCGTCCATTAGCAGAAATCCACCACGTCTAATATACTCTTTTAAGTTGCTTTTCTGTTTATCGTCAAACTTGTAATGATTTTCTCCCGTCATAAAAAGAAATGGATACTTCTTAAGCTTTTCCATTTGATCGAATGTGACCACAGCGTTTAGCTGGCCTTCCATAGCCCATTGCGGTTGCCAGTCATACGCTCTGTTTATTGGCTTGACCTTACAGCGGATTACTGACCTAAGTCCCCTTAATAAGTTAGCATCCCCACCGGGGCGGACATTCCACCGGTCGACTTCCTTCGATTCGTGAGCATATTTGACTCTCGGCATCAGGAAGTCATATTTGTCCAGGTCATCCGGTCCTTCGTCGGAAGCCGCTCCTTCGGCAGTTGTTTGAAGGCCGACCGCCGCAAAGGCGGTGCTGAGAGCTGTCCCGCCCGCAGTTCTAAGAAATTGTCGTCGATTCATCTGTTCTTGTTCTTGCTTCATAACTGAACCGCTTCTTTTTATTTGATTGAGAGAAAAAATCTCGATGCTACCTGGCCATCCATTTTGTTCTGTTTATATCTCCAGGGTTGCCGGCTTGGAACGCCATCTGCGTTATCTTCCAGGACCGGCGTCTCTGTTGTCAGCAGGGATTGAAGGCGGTAAAAATCATCCACACTCCTGGAAGCAGACGTAAAAGCCTCCAACAGCGAAATCCTGCCGTCTTCATCGACATCGCTGCTTTCGTCAACTAATGCCGGCACAAAATATTTACTGAATTGCGTGCTGTAATGCTGATCCGCGGTACATGCGCCGATAACAATTCTACCCTGCCCTGTAACAGCCTTAACGGCTAAACCTGCACCCGGACAATCCAGCACAATTAGCATCGAAGAGGCCTTAATTCCATTTATCCACTCGGCCAATTGCTTATGGGTGATATCGGGGCCGGGCAGATTCAATCGCAGTGTGTCCGAGACTATATTGGCCTGACCCATATAGTAAAATATGAATCTGTCCCCGGTATTAACAGTGGCTGCGAATCTATCTATTTGCTCCTTCAAGTTCCCCGCCATAGAAATTATTAAGTCTTTCCGAACCGATGACTCACGATCCACCAGGACACTCAACCGATCAGATTCTACCCCGGCATTATCGAGGATAAAGCGGCGTAGGCCCATCACTGCATGGTCTTTCGCAAGGCGCTCTTTCGAGTTTTTATTTATACCGCCGACAATCAACACATACGTCTTTCCGCTCTCCATAGACTCCAGGCTTCGTTCAGCACCCGGCGTTTTGTAAAGCGGAGATCCACTTACGATAAGCAGAATAATGGCAATTATTGTCCTTTTCATAGCAGCCTTCTTACCTTTCAAACCAGACCAATGGCGCGCCTGAGAAACCAACTTACACCAAGTATCATGCACAGTACAAAAAGCAGCGGCCAACCGGGCCAGATACTTGTCATCCGGCGGGAACTACCCACCTGTGTCCGGGCCTCAAACATCTGTGCTATCTCGTCGCCTACATCGTCGGCGTAGAAATATCTGCCATCGAGCTTTCCGGCAAGCTCACGGAGAAATTTTTCGTCTAACTCGACATTTGTCATTTCGCTCTTAGCGGGCGGTAGATTCACAGCAACAGTTTTCTCGCCAAGGAACACGCCATTAAGCTCGGCCTGTGCCGTCGCTACTATCGCCTGGCCATGAGCATCCTCGACTTCCACAATGTAGTATCCCCGTTCTACCTGGTTCATACTCAAAACTTCATCCCGGATAGTAAGCAGCACGTTAGCACCGGCAACAGGGGCAAACGAATTGTTGCAGACATAGGCCTCGAACTTTATCTTGTTAGTTTG
>DAOVMB010000395.1 GCA_030630905.1 Sedimentisphaerales bacterium | reverse complement strand
CCGAAGATTTAATCATATAAGGAACAGCGACAGCGGAAGCCGCCGACATCAGGAACGTTCGACGTGTCATTTCTTTACGATGCATCTGCATGCCCTCTCAAAAAACATTGTCAATTTTCGATCGTCGATTGACGATTTTGAAATCGTAAATCGTCAATCGATCTGGCCGGTTAGAATATCAGATTCCGTTGCCGGATGCATGTATTTTTTATCAGTGTCGCGGGCATCCTGCCCGCGGTTCGAGGGCGGGACGCCCTCGACACGAATCTACGGCGCAGCCTGTGGATGGTCGTCCCTGACGGCTTGAAGATCCGCGGCCAGAGCGTTCGATTCGACTTGTTCGACGCTCTTGCAGCCTGGGATAACGCATGTTACAGCCGGATGTTGCAGACACCATGCAAGCGCCCAATGGGCCATTGACACGCCCTTTGGAACTTCATTTTTGAAGCTTGCCACCTCCTGGAAAATTTCCTGCCATTCGTCCTGGTCCCGCCAGGAGCTGCGGACATCCGTGCCGGCGAACTTTGAATCTTTGCTATATTTGCCGCTTAGGAATCCGCTCGCCAGAGGCACCCGTGCCAGCACGCCCAGGTTCTGCCTGATGCAGGAATCGAAAATTTTTCCCTCCGGCTTTCGATCGACCCGGTTGTATACGGCCTGGATTGCCGCAGCTCCGACATCGGATGCCTTCTCGACCTGATAAAGGCTGCCGTGCTTCTTACTGATTGATATTCCCAAGTGGCGAATCTTGCCCGCGTCCACCTGCTTTAGCAGCATTTCCCACAATCCCGGCGTATCGAACATTTCATCGGTTCCGCTGTGGAACTGATAGAGATCGATGTAGTCGGTCTGCAGCGCCTTCAAGGAGTCCTCAAGCTGCCTTTGAACCTGAGCGGGCTCGAACAGATTTTCCCGCTCGAAGTTCGGCTTGAACTTATGACCGAACTTTGTAGCGATGATCCACTTTTCCCGCCGGCCTTTGATGGCATGACCGATCAACTCTTCCGAGAGATGGTCTCCGTAGCACTCTGCGGTATCAATCAGGTTTATGCCCAGCTCGGCGCCTATGTCGATCATTGCATCGACCTCAGCCTGCTCGAACTTCTTGCCCCACTCTCCACCGAGCTGCCATGTTCCAAGCCCGACGACCGAGACACTCATCCCCGTCTTACCCAACCGGCGGTATTTCATAAACATTTCTCCGTATTAACGATTATTTGTCAGTTTTCATATCATCTTATCCGGCTAAGCGGAAGGATTCTGCCTGAGGAATTCCACTACGTGCCGGCGTGTATCCTCGATGGTACGCACTTTCGGCGATATCTTCGTCAGAAAGTCCCGGCATGCAGCGACGTATTCCGTGCCGGCCAGATAGTGCTTTGCATTCTCATCGAGCGTTCTTTTATCGTTTGCATTAAAAATCAATTCGTGCCCGGATGAACCATCGCCCGAGTAAACATCCTCGATCCAGCGGTTGGCCTTGAGATAACCGTTCTCTATGCGCAGAAAAATCAGCAGCTCGAATTTGTTAAAATGCTCGCTTCGTACGCTGTTCGTATCGCAAATTTGTTCTCTTGCCTGCTCCGGGTGTTGAGAGATTTTCGATTTCCGCTTTTCGCTTTTGAAATCGACATTCGGCAATCGGAAATCGTCAATAAATTCCAGTAAGCCGCCAGATCCAGGTCCAGAGTTTTCGCTGCAAGTAAATCGAAAACCGACAACATCCCCCCCCCTCGCTGGTTGCAACGGTTCAACTCATCACAGTGTTTTGAAATTTCGTCGTTCATATCTGTATTAAGCCTTTGTCTTGATAGGATATAGAAGCGATGGCATCTAAAACCATTACCAGGGTGATACGGTATAGCCTAATTCGCCCCAGACGGCCTTCTGAACCCTGTACAAATCCGGATTACCCTTCTGACTGGGATCGGAGCCGACCTCCAGCTTGCCATAGCTTATCGTACGCGGGTCTTTCCACTTCCAATATTCGCTGTGCCCGTCTGCGAATGAAAAGTTGGTGCCGTTTCCGTGCCGGACTGGCGGCGGGTCCTTATGGCGATTGTCGGCCGCAAGTATGCCCGCTTGCGAGACGGCAGAACCCCACCAGGCCTCTCTGTCATAAGGAACACTCCAACTGGCAAATGTTGCCCAACCCTCATCAATAAAAACGATCCTCTCGCCCGGTCTGCGAATATCCATCCTGTTCTTAATATTCGGCCCGCTGCTCAGCCAACCATTCATAGAATCGACTATGGCGTACGTGCGCATCTCTCCACGCAGACCGGTCGGGCATTTGTAAAGTCTTTCGCTCTTGACGTATGGGAATAGTACACCCTCTTTGACAGCCATTATTTGGTCGGCTTCACTTGTCTGATCGGCATAGCCGGCCCAGTGCACCCAGCCGTCCTCATCAGCAGGTATTGGATTTTCGCCCCCACTGCCGGTGCAGCCGTTAACGATTTTGTCATCGTTATCATCGGCATACAAAACCCAGCTAAGCCCTAACTGCTTAACATTGCTAAGGCATACGGCACGCTTACCCTGCTCCCTGACCCTGTTTAATGCCGGCATCAATATCGCCATCAACACTGCAATGATAGCGATAACAACCAGCAGTTCTATCAAGGTAAAGCCAATTCGTTTGTTCATAATATTATTTTATCGCCGAGTTCGCGGAGACCGCAGAGTTTTTATTTTTTAATTCCTTTCTCGGCGACCTCGGCGGTCTCAGCGGTTAAATCGTAACTGAATATCGTCAAAGTACATCGTACCTGAACCACCAGCCTGGGGATTCTTCTTGTCGCCGAAACCAATAGCAATAGTATTAACATTGGTAAGGTTCACGCCCTGGTCTGCAAACGCCTGCAGGTCGATATTCCATTTCATCCAGGTGTCTATCTGTGCTGCATTAGGATTATCGTGATAGACCACAGCATTGCTATTGAGGGCAACATACATCGGCTCAGGGTCATTACTGGCCATAGTAGCACCGATAGCCTCATGCGTCCACATCGGCGGACTAACCGTGCCGGTTGTCTGAATGTCGGAGAATTCGGCCTTGCATATCACACCGGCACTGTGACTGGTCACCGCCAGGCCTATATAGACATTCTGGCTCATCGAGATAAGCACCGGCGGTGCCTCCTGTATCTGCTGCCAGGTGACACCGTCAGCCGAATGGTAGCCCGAAAAGTAACCTGCGGCGTCACGTTCTACTTTCACCCAGTAGGGCGCGGTAATCCCGCTCTGGCTCTGTTGGAAACTGCTGCCGTCAATAGTGTTACGAACCTGGAAGGAAGCACCGTTATCGGGTGTAATATCCATGAAGGCATGTTTTGAGCCAGGTTCCAGCGTCTCACGAATCATCACACCGGCCTTGGCCCAGACGCTCGTGTTCTCTACGCTAAGCACCTGCGCCGAAATTGTCCCGGCACCTGATAATTGCTTGAAGGCGTAGCGGAACTCGTCGGCCGTCTCCCAAATATCCGTACCTGATGCCGTCATCGTGTATGTGCCGGCAGGCTCTTCTACGAAACCTGCAAGATTGCCTCTGAACCAAATTGTCAATGTGTTAACATCCTTT
>DAOVMB010000229.1 GCA_030630905.1 Sedimentisphaerales bacterium | reverse complement strand
TCAATTTTTCTGCCGGGCTTTATACGAAGGGCCTTCCACTTGCCCATGCGGATCGCCTGCTGACCGCGTAATTCCCAGTACAGATATTTGTGCTTTTGCTGCTCTTGGTCTCGTCCGAACAGAGTCGGCAGCATGGAAATACCGTCGATATCCCGCGGCGGATCTTCACCTATGAGTTCACAGCAACTCGGCAAAAAGTCCCAGAAAGCCGAGACATGATTACTCGTGCTGGCCGCTTTGATCCTGCCGGGCCAGCGGGCGATATACGGCACACGTATCCCGCCTTCGTAAACGGAGCCTTTAAGACCTCGTAAAGGTTTGGCGCTTTCGAAAAACGCCGAGTCTGATCCGCCGTTGAAGGTTGGGCCGTTGTCGCTGGTAAATATGACAAGTGTATTATTGTCGAGCGCCAGGTCTTTCAGCAAAGACATAATCCGGCCCACATCCTTGTCCATTCGCGTTACCATGGCGGCATAGCAGGCTCGCGGGTTCGGATGGGGAAAATATCCTTTGTCACCTTTATAAGGCGGATCGGGCCATTTGCCGCGATATTCCGCCAGCGAGTCTTCCGGCACTTGAAGCGCCACGTGCGGTATGGTGAAGGGGACGTATAGGAAGAAAGGGTGGTCCCTGTTGGTTCTGATAAACTTCAGGGCCTCCTGTGCTATCAAGTCATGGGAGTAAACCTCCTCTTTTCCATCCTTGTTTGCTTCGATCCATTCAACCTCGCCGTCACGCCACAGGTGATTGGGATAGAACGTATGAGCCTGACGCTGGCATATGTAGCCGAAGAAGTGGTCAAAACCCTGCTTGTCCGGATCTCCCGTAGTGCCGACAAGTCCAAGGCCCCATTTTCCGAAAGCTCCGGTGGTGTAACCTGCATCTTTTAGTATCCCGGCGACTGTGACGGTTCCGGCCTCAAGCGGCCATTGCCCGCCGATGGTCGAACCCAGTTTCCATCCTTCTTTGCCGCCTACCTGCTTGTTGCCGCGAACCTGAGTGTGACCTGTATGCAGGCCCGTCATCAAAGCGCATCGTGATGGTGCGCATACCGGATTGCCTGAGTAGTGCTGGTTAAACTTCATACCTTCGGCGGCCAGTTTGTCAATGTTGGGCGTCTTAATCTTCTTTTGGCCGTAGCAGCCTAATTCCGCATAACCCAGATCATCTGCGAGGATATAGACGATGTTGGGTCTTTTCTTGCGCTCTGCTGAGGTTGTCTGAATTGCGTCTGTGCGGCAGGATAAGGCCAGGGCCGTGGCGCCGAACCCGGCAGCTTTCAGAAAATCACGTCGTTTCAATTTTCGCCTCCGTTTCTATTAAAGACAATATCTGAAATTTTAATACGTACAGGTTTCGTAGTTCCATCATCGTTGGGATGGACTCTGTTGGTGAGGATGATAATAAAGGTTTTGCTCGCCGGGTCGCATACGATTGAAGTGCCCGTATAGCCGGTATGGCAGAATGCTTCTTCCGGGGCGTAAGAACCTTTCACCCATGCGTATCTCGAATTCACATCGAAACCGCAGGCCCGGCCGTGCGTCCGAGTGGCGGTCAGCAGGGTCACCGCTTCGGGGCTGAGAATTCTTTTGCTGTGCCACTTGCCGCCGTTGAGCAACATCCGGCAGTAAATAGATAAATCATAGGCATTGGAAAACAGCCCCGCGTTGCCGGACAGTCCTGCCATCAACCTGGCCAAAGGATCGTGGACGGTGCCCCGGAGCGGCTGGCCGTCTATAACTTCGGTCGCTGCAATATCCCGCTCCCAGACCTCCGGCGGATTGTAGGACGTATGTTTCATGCCGAGGGGCCTGAAGATGTTCTGACTGCTGAACTCGCCGATGTTTTGTCCGCTTACTGTCTCGATGATCTTTGCCAGCGTGATATAGCCCAGGCAGCTATAGCAAAATTCCTCGCCGGGTTTGCTGACAGCTTTTAATGAACATATTTTCTCAATCACTTTGTCGGGATAGGGGCTGCCGAATTGCTCGGCCAGCTTGGCGGCGCTCGTGTAAGCCGGCAGTCCCGAAGTATGTGTCAGGAGATGCTCGATCCGGACCTCCTCTTTGCCGTTGCAGGCGAAGGCCGGCAGATATTTGCTCACGTAGTCATCCAGTTGTATCGCTTTGCGGTCTCTTAGAATCATAATCGAATTGGCTGTTGCAATCGGTTTGGTCATAGATGCCAGGTCGAAAATCGTATTCCTGCCGACAGGTTCCTCACTTGGGTCGATCACTTCATTGCCAAAGGCCTGCCAGTACACGATCTCATCTTGTTGTCCGACGAGCACCACGGCTCCGGGGAAGTTACCTTCCGCCATTTCTTCTTCGATAACCCGGTCGATCTCGGTAAAACGCTGCCGGTACTCTCGTTCTTGTTCAGGCCGGCATCCTGCCCCAAGGCAAAGCAGAAGCGCCAGCAGCGTTGTCATTGTTCGGATTCGTTTCATAATCACCGAGATGGATCATATCACGGACTGTCGGCATTGTCATCGATTTCTTGCTCTGGTGCTTGTTTTTGTTTGAAAAGTCGTTTAAGATATTATATAAATGAAACCGACAAGGATAACTTCGATAATGACTCATTTTGTGATGCTTTCGTGCTGTTACGGTTCGGTCAAAACCGGGCTGGATTGTGCCGGAGCGTACAAAGACGTGTTCGAAGGCAGACGCCTTGGAATTATCGCCAACCACACGGCATACGACAGGGACGGCAAGTTTATCGTCGATGTCTTCAGGAGCATGGCTGGTGTGAAGGTCACAGCACTTTTCAGCCCCGAGCACGGTCTTTGGGGTACAGCTCCGGACGCCGTGAAAATCGACCACCAAACCCATCCTGTCTATAACCTGCCGATTTACAGCCTTTATGGGAAAACACAAAAACCCACAAGCGACATGCTGCGGAATATTGACGTTCTGATTTTCGATATACAAGACATCGGCGCCCGGTTCTATACCTACATTTACACGATGTCGCTGGCGATGGAAGCCGCGTCGGAGAATGGCAAAACCTTCGTCGTGCTGGACCGACCGAATCCCATCAACGGCAAAAGTGTTCAGGGCAACATTCTCGAACCGGCGCTGGCCAGCTTCGTGGGGCTCTACCCGATTCCGGTCAGACACGGCATGACCGCGGGCGAGTTAGCGAAAATGTTTAACGGACAAGGCTGGCTGGCCGGCCACGTAAAGGCCGAGTTGATTGTTATTCCGATGGAAGGCTGGCGCCGCCGGATGTGGTACGACCGGACTGGTCTGCGTTTCATCAAGCCCCCGCCGAACATGCCCGACCTCGAAACCGCCGCCGTCTATCCGGGCCTGTGCTTGCTGGAAGGAACAAATGTCTCCGAAGCCAGAGGAACAACAATGCCGTTCAGGCAGTTCGGCGCGCCCTGGATCGATTCGAAACTCCTGGCCGAACGGCTCAACGCGTTGAACCTGTCGGCCATGTGCTTCGAGCCGGTGCGTTTTACGCCCACAAGCTCGAAGTACCGGGGCCGGGAATGTCATGGCGTCCGAATACTCGTCAAAGATCGCGACCGGCTTGAGCCGTATTCCAGCGGCGTCAGAATCGTCAATGAAATCTGCCGGATGTACCCGGATCAATTCGAATGGAAAGCCGCACACTTCGACCGTTTGTGTGGAACCTCGAAAATCCGCAATGCAATCACAAGTCATTCGTCTCTGGCTGTTCTGCAAAACAAATGGCAGGCAGAGCTGGAATCTTTCCTGAAAATCAGGGCCGGATATTTCATTTATCCCGATTGAATTGCCACAGAGTCCTGTAGTCCTGTAGGGTGGGCCTTGGCCCACCAAAAAAGCTTTGCGATTACTCAAGGTGGGGCAAGCCCCACCCTACGTTCTGGATCCGCTCGATAGCTAAAGCGACCGGCGAGGGAACCTCTTTGCCTTGCCGCTGTCCCGATTCGACTTCTTCGAGCGCTTCATGCAGGGCGATACAAGCCTGCTCGTAACTACAATTCGTTTGCCGGCCAATCAGGCGCGAGCCCCGGTCTATCAGCTTCTTATTGCTCGGCGACAGCCAGACCATTGCATTGCCGATGACTCTGTCCATGCGAACCATCGTTGCGGTAGAGAGCGTATTCAAAATCAGCTTAACAGCGAGATGATGCCACAACTGCAGCGGCGAATCTGCCAGAGTGCAGCCGAATCGAAAGGTCTCATCGGGCGCTCCGGCAGCTTCAGCCGGGCCGACGATAAGTGCAGCAGTCTTCTTGTACTGCGAGCCGAACCGCTCCAAGGCGGCACGAATCAGGTGTTCCTCGTTACCGATCCTAACGACCACCAGCGCCGAATCGGTGGTATCCGTCCGTGAAGGATCGAGTTCGCAGCCGATCATAAACTTATGGATTTCAGTATTATCCAGCTTAGGCGGTTGGGCTTTCAGATTCTCCGGCGCGTTCATCCGCTCGTAAACATCGCGTCCCCACTCCAGGCCGCGAGGCTCGCGCTGAAGCAACTTGCGCCAGGCGTCCATGGTGGAACGCAGCGGATCTTTTACAAAGGCCCACGACCGCGGCGAGAGATTATCCCCCTGTTTTCGAAAGGCCGGCAGCATGAACGTCGGCGAGCGCTCCGTCGTATCCGTCAGGACGTCCAGCAAAAACGCATCAGCCGCGTAGGTTACAAGACCCTGCCTACGATAGATGCCCTCTTCGAACGCCGTAGCGGCTGCCAGCATATTAACCGCCTCGTCGCTCGAAAGCTGGCCCAGCAATTCGCACAGTCCTCTGTGATACTCATCCGGCCGGCGCTCCCGGAGCAGGAGTCTTTCGGCGTCCGATGGTGACAGTCTCTGCTGCAGAAAACGTACCAGTGCGATATCGAGCGCGCTGCCGACAATAAACAATTCCGCCGTAGTGGCCTGCATTCGTGTCGAGCCGGCGATGGCCATCGGGCCCGTAGTTAGATCGAGCTTGGTGATACGCGGCTCCTCGATAACCTCACGCGAGCGCTTAACGTGACGGCATAATAATTCCGTCGGGTTGTTATAGACAAAAAAGACCTTCGCCCCGGCGTCGAGCCCTTCCCACGCCGTGCCGATCACGAGGGGCGTCTCTCCACCCTCGGTAATGGCGACAACAACGTCGCCCGGCCCGACGCCTCTT
>DAOVMB010000231.1 GCA_030630905.1 Sedimentisphaerales bacterium | reverse complement strand
CAAGGATGTTAAGACGCCGAATCTGGATCGACTCGCAAATCAGAGCATTAATTTCAGCAATGCCGTCTCAGGCTGCCCGGTTTGCAGTCCTTATCGCGCAAGTTTGCTGACCGGGCAATACTGGCTGACTCACGGCATTTTCTACAACGACAAGCCTCTGGATCCCGATGCGGTAACCATCGGCAAGGTTTATCGCCGGGCCGGTTACGAAACCGGCTATATCGGGAAATGGCACCTGAACGGGCACGACAGAAATACCTCTCTTCAGGATGGAAGGAAAGCATTTATTGCCGAAGAAAGAAGGCAGGGCTTTGGTTTCTGGAGGGTTTGCGAATGCAGCCATAATTACAATCGTTCGCTTTACTATGCCGAGACGCCTATCCAGCTTTATTGGGATGGTTACGATGCCATTGCCCAGACCCGTGAGGCTCAGCAATATATTCGCCGGCATGCGAACAAGTCGCCCTTTATTCTGTTCATGTCGTGGGGCCCGCCGCACGCCCCATACCAGACGGCTCCGGAGAAATATCGCGCCGTGTTTCCAGACCCGGCCAAGATTCGGCTTGGTCCTAATGTCCCTGAGTCGTTGAAGGAGAAAGCCCGAGAGGAACTGGCCGGTTATTACGCGCATATTGCTGCACTGGATGATTGCATCGGAGATGTTCTCGATACCTTGAAAGAATGCCGGATTGAAGAAAATACGATTTTCGTCTTTACCTCCGATCACGGTGATATGCTGCGTTCTCACGGCCAGACCAAAAAGCAAAAGCCGTGGGACGAGTCGGTTAGAATCCCGTTCCTGCTCCGCTATCCTGCGGTGCATGGCAAGTCCGGCAAAACAATCGATATGCCGATCAATACGCCTGATATTATGCCGACATTGCTTGGCCTAAGCGGTATTGCCATCCCTGAATCGGTTGAGGGCAGGGATTTTTCAGGAGTAATCAAGGGGACACAGCCGCCCGACAACGATGCGGCTTTGATTATGTGCCCTGTGCCGTTTCATCAGTGGAATTACAAGCGGGGCGGCCGGGAATATCGCGGTGTGCGCACGCGGCGTTACACATACGTGCGTGATATTAAGGGACCGTGGTTGCTGTACGATAATCAAAAAGATCCGTATCAATTGAAAAATCTGTGTAATGATCCCAAGTATGCGACAGTCCGGCAGGAACTGGAAAAGATATTATCTCGAAAACTCAAAGAAACGAATGATAAATTCCTTCCCGGTCCGGAATACATGGCTAAGTGGAATTACAAATGGGATGGAAATGATGGTCCGATGTAAGTGCATTTTGAAATACTAAAGGAGAAGCTGTTATGGAAAGATTCAGGAATGTTACTGTTCTCTTACTTTTGGCTTTGTTTTTTTTGATTCTGTCTAATACAGCACTTGCGGAAGAGCCAATGTGCATTACTATGGAAGCGGATGCCGTGTCGGTTAAGCAGGGACAGCGCAGCTTACTCTGCTATCGTTACGCGGATGTGCCTTTCAAGCCCTACGTGCAGCAGTTGTGTTCGCCGAGTGGGATTAACGTTTTGCGCGATGCACCACACGACCACCTTCATCACCATGCGCTGATGTATGCGGTTGCAGTGGACGGCGTGAATTTCTGGGAAGAGCAAACCGAGCCGGGCCGGCAATTGCACAGGCGTTTTAATGATGTGAGAATTTTCAAGGACGATGATACGCCCTGTGCCGGATTCATCGAACAGATCGACTGGATTAATCCTCGCAGCCAGGAGTTGATGCTGGAGGAGCGCCGCACAATTAAAGTCTGTCAATTGGACGATGTCAAGGCCACGCTATTGAGCTGGCAATCAAGTTTCGGTGTGCCATCGGGCAAGAAATCGATGACACTCACAGGTTCGCATTATTTCGGCTTGGGTATGCGTTTTTTGGAATCGATGGACAAAGGGGGGCAATTTCTCAATGCCGCCGGTCAGGCAGGCGATATCGTACGAGGCGCCGAACAGCTTGTCCGGGCGGATTGGTGCGCATATACAGCCGAGGCAGACGGCAAGCCTGTAACAATAGCGATGTTCGGTCATCCGGAGAATCTGCGCCATCCGACGCATTGGTTCACGATGACGACACCTTTTGCTTACCTGGCTGCTACGCTCAACCTGCACAAAGAGCCATTGGAGGTAATCTCGAACAAACCACTGGTATTGCGATATACCGTAGCTGTTTGGGACGGCCGAATCGACAAGAGCAGAATCGACCAGGTTTATCGCCGTTGGGTTGACAGTCAATGACGTGATGTAAATTTTTTTAAGGAGAATGTTATGGCTGACAAGAAAAAAACGCCGGATCAAGTTAATCATAGTTTGACTCGCCGGCAGTTCATTCATCGAGCTGGAGCTGCCGCGGCCACTATAACGGTTGCAAAACATACGGTCGGCAAAGAACTCAATCCCAATGAGCGTATCGGGGTGGGTTTTATTGGCTGCGGCGGTCGAAGCAACGCTCACCTTAAGACGGTGCATTATCTGAAGGGACGTGGCGCAAATGTGGACATCGTCGCGGCCTGTGACGCCTATAAGCCCCGGATGCTGAAAGTCGCCGAAGGCTACAAGGCCAAAGGATATGTAGATCATCACGAGCTGCTTGCAGATCCGAATGTTGACGTCGTCTGCATTGCCACGCCGGACCATCAGCATGGCTATCAGGCCATTGATGCGGTCCGGGCCGGCAAAGATGTCTACTGCGAAAAACCCGTGACGCACTGGCGGCAGTTTGAGTTGACAAAACGCCTGGCGGCAGAGGTCAAGAAGAGTGGCCGGGTCTTCCAACTCGGCACACAGGGGATGTACGACTCGGCCTGGTGGCAGATGAAAAAATTGATTAAGGATGGATTAATTGGCCGGCCGGTTCACGCCGAGTGCGGGTATTTCCGCGTCGGCGACTGGGGCGAACGGGGGATGCCGATCGATGATGCCGATGCAACACCCGGTTCCGAGTTAAACTGGGAGGCTTTTCTCGGGGATGCGCCAAAGCAGCCTTTCGATGTCAGCCGGTTTTTCCGCTGGCGAATGTATGAGGACTATGCGGGCGGACCCTCTACGGATTTGTTCCCGCACAGCCTGACGCCGGTTCTGTCCATGCTTGGTGTTGCTATGCCGAGTACGGTTGTAGCTACGGGCGGCATGCTCCGTTATCAGGAGCGGGAAATACCTGATACATACAATATGCTCATCGATTACCCGGAGAAGATTACTGTTGCCGTGCTCGGGACGCAGGCGAATGACTATCCCGGCACCGGCGGGCGTGGTTCGGGACAGCGAATCCCCATCATCCGCGGATGGGAAGGGACACTAACGATCGAAAAAAATGAGATCGTTTTCATTCCCGCCCAGGGCACAAAGAAAAAGTCTCAGCGTTTCGCTATCGAGCACGGCGAGGATTTTGTAGAGTACTGGCAGAAATTTATCGATTGCTGCCGCGCACGTCGGCGGGAAACGCTGAGCACAATGGGCTTGGCGTACCACGTCCAGACTGCATTGCAAATGGGTATGCTCGGTCTGCAAGTGGGCAAAGTCGCCCGGTTTGACGCAGACCAGGAAAAAATTCTTTTATAGATGGGAGGTAAATAAAATGTTTAGGCAAATGGTTGTTTTATCTATCGTATGTGTGTGTGCATTGACAATTGTCTCAGCTGGTCAGGAAAGAGTGCCCGTCGAGACGGACCTGCAGCATCGATTCGACAGGAATCGAGATGGTTTCATCGGTCCTAAAGAGCAGGCACTGCTTCGGGAGTTCTCCGAGGCAAGAGAACGGGTTGAAAAGCTCCGGGCGGAGGCACGCGAGGCCGAGGAAAGAGCACGGCTTATGAGGGCCGAGGCCGAAGAAATCGAGCGATCGCTGCAGCGGCGGTTTCGTGGGCCGCAGTCGGCAGAGGCGATGGAAGATATGCGGAGACATCTTGCCGAACTCAAGGAGGCTGCCGCGAGTGCAGAGCGGGAGGGTCGAGGCAAAGAAGCTGACGAACTCCGGCAGGAGGCAAAAAGGATTGCCGGAGAAATCGAGCAGCCAAGGCAGCGCGGGCGGGATGAACGACCCGAGTTGCGAAGAGGTATGCCCCGCGAGGAAGACGAACACCGTGAAAGTCGAATGGTCAGGAGACCTCGTGCCGATGCGGAAAGAGTCGAAACAAAGCGTGAGCAAGAGTCTCGGCGAAGACAGGTGTCTGACCGGGCTGAGCAGGAAAGTCGCCGGGATGATGCCGACAGAATCCGCAAGCGAAAAGATCGTGACATGAAAGAACAGATCGAACGCCTGCATGTTATGGCAGCAGATGCCAAAGCGGCGGGGCAATACGACAAAGCCGACGCGATTTACCGCGAAGCTAAAGAAATGGAGCGGCATCTCAGGAATACCGGCGCGCCAAAGATAGAGAATGAGCAGAGGAATCGGTTGGAGCGTCAGGTCGAGCAGTTGCGAGACCAGGTAAACGGCTTGCGTAAAGAAATCGAAGAGTTGAAAGAGATTGTACGTAATAGGGCTATGGAACGTTGAATCTTGGTATTTGCCGATCGATTGCTTATATAGGCTCGGTGCAGTTGCCGGAACAGCCCTATCTGATTAAATGAGATGGACAATCCACGGTTGACGAGCGACAAGGCAAAATCACTAAGAATCCTCGTATTATGTTTGATTATTTGCCTGATTTCATTGTGGTCGAATTCTGCTCGGGCGGAAAATAGTTGGCCCATGCTGGCCCACGATCCGGGACGTAGCGGTGCGACCTCGACGGAGATAAGGCCCCCGTTCGAGCGCAAATGGTATCGTTTATTTCCCGACGAAGGATTGATGGCCGGCGTGCAGCCGATTATTGCGGACGGGAAAGTATTCGTCGGCACCATGGCGGGGATTTTACACGCTATGGATGATGTTACCGGCAAGGACATCTGGATGTTTAAAACACCCGGCTCGATTCTCCATACATGTGCCGTTGCCGGAAATATGGTTTTCTTCGGCAACGCGGAAGGAAAAGTCTGCGCTGTCGATGTCACTGAGGGCAAGCTTGCCTGGTCAGTCCAAACCGGCGCGGCTATTTGGAATTCACCGGTTGTCCAT
>DAOVMB010000520.1 GCA_030630905.1 Sedimentisphaerales bacterium | reverse complement strand
CCTGGTATTCGACAAGCAGATGCCGGATGCCAACAACCCGCCGGTTTTGGTTGTGGCCCAGGGGGGCGATAAAATCGATAAAGTCAAAGAACTGGCCGACCAGATCGTCCGCAAGGCCATTGAAGACGGCGCCCGCCGGCAAACCGAGGACTATCGCGGCGTCGAAATCCTAACCATCGAGAAGAAACCTACCGAAGCGCTGAACTATTGTTTCATCGACGATTGCCTGATCGCCTCGACAAGTCCGAACGTGCTGAAATTCGTTATCGCCCAGATCAAAGGCGCCGGCAGTACAACCCTCGCCGATGACCGGGATTATGCAGCCACTGGAAAAGCGGTAAATCCCTCCAACGAAGGCCGGATCGATTTCTATGTCAACATAAAACAACTCATAAAGACAGAACTCTCCGAAGATACGACCGGCAAAGCCAAGGCAATGATCGACAATCTGGGCCTGAATAATGTGACATCGTTCGGCTGTTCAATCGAGCCGGCCGGTGGGCCCGGGCGCTCATCTCTTGCAAAGGCGATCCTGAAAATCGACGGCGCTAAAACGGGGATTTGCAAGATGCTCGAACTCGAATCCGGCCCGCTTCGAATGCCGCGATTTATTGCAGATTCAGCGTGCTCGATCTCCATCGTGAATTTGAATATCAAAAAAGCATTCGATGAGCTTGCCAATATTCTAACGCGATTTTCGCCCCAATTGGCGGCGATAATGTACATGCCGATTTTGCCGCCCAGCCCGCAGGGCGAACCGGCACTCCAGTTGAAAGCCGACATCATCGACCATCTCGGCTCGCAGATAATCCTCGCCCAGAGCATCGACAAGCCCCAACCGGACCGCAGCACCGCCCGCCCGGCAGAGAAACAGCCTTCTCCTGTGACGAAATCAATAATTGCCGTGGCAGTAGACAATCGAAATGCCCTTGAAAAATCCCTGTCACTCATTCACAGCAAAATGATAGCGCCGAACAATCCCGAAGCCAGGCGGGAGCTTCTCGGCCACACGATCTATTCCGTTGACCTCTCGGGCCTGCTGCCAATGTTCGGAGCGCCCGGCAGGGCTCCAATGCAGGCGCCCGCCGGTCGCGACATACCCAAAATACCGCCGTCGGCATTGACTGTCACCGACACGCATCTGATCTTCGCGAGCGAATCTATTGTTGAGCAGGACATTCGCACATTGGGCGGCAACCAGGCCGAATCAATAAGCTCGGCAAAGTGGTTCAATAAAGCCAAGTCGAATATTCCTTCGGTCGTGGGACTGGCCGGCCTGCAGAACAATGCTGCTTCCGGCGAATATTTCTGGTCCACCATGCGCCATTCAAAAAAGCCGGACAAGGCAGCCGGCGAAGATCAAAGCAGCCAACTCAGCGTCGGAATCACGTCCGGCTCGCTCTTCCCGCAAGTAGTGTTCTCGCAGGTGGGCGCTGATTTGCTTGATTTCAGCCTGCTGCCGGAATTCGATGCCGTAAAGAAATACTTCGGCCTGTCCGCCTTTTACGGCATCAGCCGCCCGGACGGATTCTTTTTCGAATTCAAGTACCTCAACCCCGACACGCCTTGATTTTTCTCTTCTCATCCACAATAGCCGAGAAGCCAAAATCGCATTAAACCAGGCAAAATATCCCCGAATTTTCGACCAAAAACGATGGTAGCGCCGAACAAAAATAAAAAAGTTTAAATATTTTTTTATTCCCTCCCCAGCAAGCACTTACAGCAAAGATGTCGTCTACAATTTTGTAGATTTTCGCATCAAACGCGCAGGTCGCTCCAATAGTAGAGAGGGCAGCTTTTTTGCCTCCGGCCAAAAGCTGCAAGTAAAAAGGTAAAAGGGAAAAGGCAAAACTGCGGAAACAGTGTTTGTCATTCCCGCGCAGGCGGGAATCCATTTCTTCGCTCTGAACCCCTGCTCCCCGCTTTCGCGGGGACAAGTTTACACCTGCGAAAGCAGGTGCAGGGATGACAACGCGAATGGGTCATTTTGAGTAACTAATTCTCTATAGCCTTGGGGGACAGTGGTATTACTTTCAACTTTTCCATCACGATTCCGGACAGGCTTCTATGGCCTTTCGTGGTACTGGTGCTGTTGTACCGCCGGGCCCGCTACGGCTATACTTTCCGCCGGATACCGCTGACACAGGGAAAACACGCCGTGGTCGATCCGGAAGATTTCGAGCGATTAAATAAATACAAATGGCACGTGGTCTGGGGTTCGAAGACCTATTATGCGGTCCGAAATTCACGGATCGGCAAGAAGCGAATCGCCATTAAGATGCACCGCGAGATAATCGACCCGCCGGAGCCTCTGGTTGTAGATCATATCAACCATAAAGGTTTCGACAATCGAAGAGCCAACCTGCGCCCCGCAACGCGCGCTCAGAACGCTATGAACAAGTCAATTGCAGCTACGAGCTCTGGCTCATCGAAATACAGAGGAGTATCCTGGCACAAGAACATAAAGAAATGGTACGCCTATATAGGCGTTAATTACAAACAAATAATCATCGGCTATTTAGATAACGAAATTGAAGCCGCAAAGGCATACGATAAAGCCGCAAAGAAGT
>DAOVMB010000453.1 GCA_030630905.1 Sedimentisphaerales bacterium | reverse complement strand
GGATAGAAGAAAACTCTGCATTGCTGCTACAGTCTCCACAAAATAGACAATGTAAATCTGAGGAGACGATTATGAAGCGTTTCATTCTTTTGGCGTTTGCCGCCGCCGTTTTTTTTCTGACGTTCTGTTGTGAGTCGCCGGCCCTGGCGGCAGATAATCCGGTCGAGCAGTGGGCGCGATTTGAGCAGATATTCACAAGCTCAAAGGACTACCGCAATCCGGTGCAGCAGATTAAGGTCAAGGTGGAATTCACCTCGCCGAACAAAAGTAAGAGAACTCTCCTGGCTTTTTGGGACGGAGGCCGTATGTGGCGTGTGCGTTTTTCGCCGGACGAGCAGGGCGGTTGGACGTACAAAACAGTCTGTTCGGACCAAAGCAACAAAGGTCTTCACAACCAAATCGGCTCGTTTAAATGTGTGAAATACAATGGCGATCTTTCGTTGTTCCGGCATGGCGAATTATGTCTTTCCGCGAACAAACGCTACATCGAGCACACCGACGGCACGCCATTTTTCTGGCTGGCCGACACCGTCTGGTGCGGCCCTTTGCTCGCGGATTTGGACGATTGGAACGTATTCCTCAAAGATCGCGTGGAAAAGGAATTCACCACGATTCAGTTTGTCATGACCCAATGGCGAATGGCCAAGACTGATGCGGCCGGAAATTCCGCATTTACAGGCAAAGAAAAAGTCGCCGTCAATCCGGCGTTTTTCCAACGAATGGACAAGTACATCGATGCGATTAACGATGCCGATCTTGTCGCCGTACCGGTCCTGCTCTGGGCAATCCGCGGCGAAGAGAACCCCGGTTACTATCTGCCGGAAGACCAGAAAATTGTATTGGCCGAATATATGATTGCACGATACGGCGCCCATCAGGTCATCTGGTTCCTTGGCGGCGACGGCAATTACAGCGGGGAACGCGCCGAAACATGGAAGCGGATCGGCAGGGCGGTGTTTAATAAAGACCAGCATCGCCTGGCGACCATGCACGTCAGGGGAAAAAGCTGGGTCGGAAAAGAATTCCGCAATGAACCGTGGTTCAATTTTATCAGCTATCAAAGCGGACACGGCGACGATGAACGAACCTTCCGCTGGCTAAATCAGGGACCGCCCGCTACGGAATGGAATAACGAGCCAAGCCTGCCCGTTATCAATACCGAACCAAACTATGAGGCACATAACGGCTACACTCGCCGGAAGGTCCACAACGACCATTCGGTCCGCCGAGCCGCCTATTGGAGTCTTCTGGTTTCTCCAACGGCGGGTGTCACCTACGGCGGGCAGGGCATCTGGGGCTGGCATACCAAAGTGCAGGCCCCCGCTGATCATATCAGCACCGGACTCGGCTCGCCCTGGCACGTCGCCAAAGACCTGCCCGGTGCGTTGGGCATGAAATACCTGCACAAGTTCTTCAAGAGCATCGAATGGTGGCGACTAATCCCCGCTCAGGAAGTTCTCGCCGGGCAGCCGGGCAAAAAGGATGCCTCGAAATTCATCTCAGCGGCAAAATCAGAACAAGGCGATCTGCTGGTGGTTTATCTGCCCGAAGGAGGCTCGGTGACTGTGAAAACCGATTTGCTTAAGAAAGGCCTGACCGCTCGCTGGTATCACCCCCGCACCGGCGGCTGGCTTGATGCAGGGAAAGTCGGGAAATCTCGGCAGACGTTCAAGACTACCGACAGAAACGACTGGGTTTTGTTGGTCACGGCAAAGTAACAGATGGTTTTTGTGAGGAAGGAATAATCATGAAAGGCGATTTTGTCCGCAAGCCATATAAAGGAATGAACCGTCGCGAGTTTCTCAAGAAGGCGGGTGCCGCCGGGGCGGGGCTGGCCGTTGCCGCGATCTCACAGCCGGTATCCGCTCAGGTGACCGATACTTTGCCGAGGCGTGTCCTTGGACGGACGAAAGAGAAAGTCTCCATCCTCGGTCTCGGCACGGCTCCGGTGGGCGAGGGTCCCGTCGGAGTCCAGGATGGTATTCGCATTTTCAGCGAAGCCATCGACCGAGGTGTTACTTACATCGACACGGCGAAGATATACGGCAACGCCGAGGAGATACTCGGGCACATCATCCCGAAACGACGTGACAGGCTTTTCGTGGTGACAAAGGTCTCGACGGACAACGCCGCCAAAGCCGAACAATCCCTGATCGAATCACTCCGCCGGCTCAAGACCGACCACCTCGACCTCGTGCACATCCACAGCATCGGCGGCAAGAACCTCGACCGGGTTTTGGCGAGCGACGGTGTGCTCGAATATCTGCTCAAACAAAAAGAGACCGGCAAGATCCGCTTCATCGGCATATCGGGACACAACCGCCCGGCCAATTTCGTCCGTATGCTACAGACCGACCATATCGACGTGATTATGTGCGTGATAAACCACGCCGACAGAAACATCTACGATTTCGAAAGCAAGGTCTTGCCCGAAGCAATAAAACGCAATGTCGGCTGTGCGGCGATGAAAGTTTACGCCGGCATCAAGGGTGGCTTTCGTAATCATAGGAGCGGCCATATCGGCTGCGCAACCGAGCCGGAGCATTTGCCGCACGCAATGGCCTACGCGCTCGATCTCGAAGGCGTAAATGTCGCAGTAGTCGGCCCCTATACGGTCAAGCAGGCCATCCAGAACGTTCAATTTGCCCGGGAATACAAGCCGCTGTCCCCGGAGCAGCATGCATCGTTGATGGAATACGGCAAAAAACTCGCCGAAAGTATGGGCCCGCGGTATGGTCCGGTTATTTAATCAACGAAAATGAAAAGGCAACAATATATGAAAAGAAAGAAAATCTCTTTCTGCACGATCATCACGATATTAGCAATCTCGGCATCAGTTCAGGCTACCGATTGGCCTCAGTGGCGAGGACCGTTTTTCAACGGCTCCACGGATGAAACAAATCTGCCTAACTCCTGGGGCGAGGCGGAAAACGTTGCCTGGGTCAGCCCGCTCCCGGGCCCTAGCGGCGCTACTGCGATTATCTCTAACGGCAAAGTGTTCGTCACCTCGATGGTCGGGCGAGGCCCTGATTATGTCGCTTTGTGCTTCGATGCAAAGGACGGCAAAAAGCTCTGGGAACGACAGATCGG
>DAOVMB010000201.1 GCA_030630905.1 Sedimentisphaerales bacterium | reverse complement strand
TGAGCCAGTAGGCAGGCTCTTCCCAGCCGTGATCGCCTTCACCCGCCGGGCTCAGCCATGCGTTGCCCTCTTTTATTAAGAAGCGGCTGATTTCGGTCAGGTGCCCGTGAAAACCGTCCGCCTGCAATTCGAGTTGCCTGCGTACCCACCCGGCCGGCTCGATCGCCCCGACCGGCAGCTTTATCAGCGGACTCGGCATCAACGGCGCGCGGTTGCCGACGTAGAAGTCGTTTTTCGCCTCGGTACCCGGCTTATCAACAACGCGGATAGTTGTATTACCGGAGAAGGCGAGACCGGCGAATGAAACAATCAGCATAATACTAACCAGCATATACTTAAACATCATTATCCCTTTTAGTTTCAAATAATCAAACGGAACGCGGATTCTACGTAAAAGCCTATAAGAATGCAAATAAAATATGCCTGTTACTCCACTGGATTTTGGGTTTGCAGGAAAATTCTTGACAATTTCACTGAACAATGTTATTTTTCCGAGAAGTTTTTGAACTTCATATTGCGAACCTCAGACAGATTATTTGAGAAAGAGAGATGTATGATGAACAAGACAATAGAATCATTAGGTCTCGGACTTTCACGATTGCTTTGCTTTTCTTACGGCGGTTTTCTGTTAGTTGTCTGTGCGGCATGTTTTGCTCCATCAGGAATAAAAACTCTAATCGATGCGTTGCATCCCAGCCTCGCGATTCTGGCGATTGTTGTCATCGGGGCGGCCATCTATATTCTGCACCGAACGATTGTCATGCCTGTCCACCATCTGATGCTTTGCGGGTTCCTCCGGGCTGCCGATAAGTCCGGTGACGTCGGAGATCTCGCCGAGAGTACTTCGAGCCCGACCATATATCTCGGCGAGGCCCTTGGAGTTGCCCCCAAGAAAAGGACAGCAGCATACAATGTTTTGCGGCGAAGCGACTTTTTTACCAACAAAGAATCTCTCGAAGTGGCCCACGCGGAGAACGGCCTGCTGGTAATGACCGGCGTTGGTTTGCTCATCGCGGCGGCGTATGGCCTGAGCCAGCGCAACTCTTTATTACTGACGGTGACATTATTGGTTTTGGCGATTATTTTCATTGCGGCATCTTTTAAAGCGGAAACGATTCAGTACTCGGTCGAATGCATGGCTATCAGGGAACGCCCGATAGAAGCGATGAAGATACTGGTGAAAACGAGTATTCTTCGGACCGAAGATGTCGAATCGATGATAGAACTGGCGCACCTGAAGGACAGTCAGGCAATGGAGCTGCTGGAGGAAGACCAGGCTCAGAAAGAACAGGCCGAGAGTCCGGACGGCACTTGAGACAGGATGTCGTCCACCGCGCCTGTTTGCTCGATAAAACCAAACAAATAGTAGATAATATACGTATAGAATTGTGGGACCTGTGTATGGTAAGGAAAGCAGATGCGCTTGATTGTTAAAAAAGACGGTCAAACTGTTAACGACTTTCGATTCGAGAGGGGGCCCGTTTACATCGGCCGGCATGAGCACAGCCAGATTTTTCTTCCCGACAGGGCGGTATCGAGACAGCACGCCGCAATCTTCGCTACGCAGGATGGCGCGTGGGTGCTCGAAGACCTGGACTCGGCAAATAAAACATTTCTGAACGATAAGGCGATTCATAAGGCTCCAATCAAAACGGGCGATTGTATTCGTATCGGAGATTTTGAGATCGAAGTCACGCTTGACGCCGAAGCCGGCGAGCCTATTCATTTGGAAGACACGCTCATACACACTCCGCGTGAAACAAGCCCTGCGTCGGCGGCATCGGCCCGTGAGATCATCGTTCGGAAGCCGGATGTCGAACGTGCTCCCGATATCAATCTGCCGGCCATGCGTGTGAAAGATTTTCTGCAGGCCACCGAGGCGATCTGCAAATCCAACGGCCCCGACGAAGTGCTCAAAACCTTGCTGAGCATCACAATGAAACAGTTCCGGGCGCACAATTGCTGGTGTGCCTTGCGGGCTTTGCCCGAAGGTCCGATGACCTTTCACGCGGGAAAGAGCCTGGAAGGCGGTGTTTTGGAACTGGCCGATATAAAAGTCCATAAAAAAATCTCGCAGTCAATTGAAAAACAGGAGTTCCTGCTCTTGCCGCGATTTCCGTTGCAAGATGGAAAACCATGTTCTGCCATGATAGCCCCGATTATTGATCCATCCGGCTGTTTCGGCGTCTTGTACGTCGATAACGCCGGAGAAAAGCGGTACTATACCCTGAGCGACCTGGACTACCTGATGCTGCTGGCAATCCACACCGCCGCTATCGTGGAAAACTTCTAATCGCCGAGAAATCCAGCCATTTCCCACCAAAGCCTCGGATAGCGAGGAACCTTGACGGCAACAGTAAAATAGAATCTTCTGTTAATGCCACTGGCCTTCTCCTTGCCGAGAATCCGGTAGCATTCCCGTAAGAACTCGCAAAGTCCTCAAGGGCCTGTCTTGATACCAAAGCAAGTTTTGTCAGTGTTGGGTTCTCTATTTCAGAGTATGGCCCTCACTTGATCAGCTCTGGACAACTGACTGCCGGCCCCTTCGAGTGGGTCCCGAATCTTCGCTCCCCGCACCGGGCATTACCCCGACTACACCTCTACGATGTGTCTGTCGGCAAGAGATAGCACTCATCCGAAGCCGATAAGTCAAAACCGGCCTGGTAGTCTCTTTTAATGAGCCGCTTATTCGTGTGCCGTGTCCTCCGTAAGGAGTCCCGATGACTGCCATGGGGGAGCACCGGAAACCGCTTCGGTCCCACAGACCTTGCAAGCCTGTAAACCACCACCATGGCACGTGTAAAAGACTCGGCCATTTGATACGACCGCACCGATACATTCACTTGGATCGAGGCGAGGTCCCGTGGATATCGTCTTTATGTTATTCAGATCAGACAGATCATATACATCCATGTTGGAGCCGAGCAGATATGGCTCTGAAAAGGTGAACCGTGTGCACTTGTAGCCTTGGGTGAGAGTCGTTAAGATTTTGCCGGTGTCCTTGTCTAACAGGAAACCATTTTTATATTGGGCGTGAACAAACAAAAATTCGGAGCCGATAGTCACTACCTGGATCGCTTCACGAACAGGCTCGGACTTCCAGATCATTGATCCGTCCCGGGCATCTATGCACCACACAAAACTATTATCACCTTCAAGCTTGTTGTACCCGCCGAGGTACAGGCGCCCGTTTTCTCCGCTAATTGTGCAACCGCCATGAATAAAGTACCGGCTCGTCAGCCAAATGACCTGGCCGGTCTCCGGTTCGATGGCTGCTGTGAGACCCTTGGCGCTTGGAATACCTCTCCTGTTTTTCGCAGAATGGCCAAAATAACAAGAGTAGTACAGCGTACCATCCATTAGACATATACCCGCATCATCGCCGCCGGAGCCGAACTGGGAGAAGTCCCTGTTCCACATATCTTCGCCGTTGTCCATATTGTATGCGCGCAACAAAGGTTTGTGACTTCTGGGAAAAGTTGGGTTGTTCTGATGTTCGAAGAGCCATCCTATCTTTTGCTTCTCCTGCTTTGGAGCGTACTTGCCATACTTACCCGTGCCAAACATATAGATGGCCGTGTTTTTGTGTACAATAGGAGGCAACTGCCTGTTCCAGCTTGGTGAGCCTGAGAACGGGGCTTCCCACAGCAACTTGCCCGTGGCTGCATCCAGGCAACGCAAGCGGCAGTTCGCAAGCCCGGCCTGGGGAACCAACAGACGCTCTTCGTAGTAGAGAGGGGATGTGTAGCAAATATGGACTCCGGGAAAATAACGCCGCCATAACAGACGTCCGGTTTCCTGCTCGACTGCAAATATCTGTCCTTCTGCGGTGTGGGTGTACATTCGGCCCCCGCCGAAGGTAGAAAAGTGCTTTGCTGTTCCTTCGTACCGACGAATCCACTTCATCTTAAATGGCGGTGCTATGCCCTGAGCATCCACGTTTGTGTTTTTCCAGTTGACAAAACTTGTAAATCGGTCGTACTGCGAATCGGCTAATTTACTTTTCAGTGGACTTCGAATCTTTGAAAGTTGGAGATCTTCTGACGGCAGAGAAGCTCTGCCTCCGGGCCCAAGCACATACAGGTAGCCGTCTTCACAACCGAAGTAAACTCTGCCGTCACACACACAGACAGGAGCCGAGATTGCCTTGCCGAACGCAGTCTTAAACGACCATACCTTGCCGGAACCGGACAGTGAGGCCACGTAGAGATTTCCGTCCAGTCCACCAAAAACAGCAGAATCGCCAAGCAGAATCGGCGAAGCAATAGATGGATAACCTCCAAGATATTGAGGTTGCTTTTGGCCCGGAGCATGCTTGCAAAGACCGAAACCCTCTTCCGGTCGGCATCTATAAACATCCTGGCCTCGCAAACTGACTGAACAGAAACTTAATAGCCCACCCTGCGTGCTCGTCCTGGCGCCGCGAACATAGTCAGCTTGCACTTTGCCGTCACCAAGTCGCAACATATCTACCCCGCCACCGTTGTCCAGGAGAGTCCACTGACGATAGACCGTTCCATCTTCGCCGATGCTCAGTCCAAGGGTAGTATTGCGGGGCTCCTGCATTGCCCTAACCTCAGCTTTATCTCCAAGGTCTTCCAACCATACAACTGAACCACCG
Organism: Sedimentisphaerales bacterium; assembly: GCA_030630905.1. Taxonomy (GTDB): domain Bacteria; phylum Planctomycetota; class Phycisphaerae; order Sedimentisphaerales; family Anaerobacaceae; genus JAFGPJ01. Next base: position 976 of record DAOVMB010000201.1, on the reverse strand, counting down.
GTGGGGATAATGAGCGTCTTGTTATGTACCGCAAAGTCCGTCGAACAGCAAAACTGATCATTCGGTGTCACCCGCGATCCCTTGTTTACAAGCCAATCGTGGCCGCTCCAACGATTTCCAGTAAAGCCAAGTTTCTCTTTGACGAAGTCCCAGATCCAGCACACAGTGCCGTCAGGCTCAAGGGCATAGACGCGTGAGCCCAGTGTTGCGAAATATACCCTGCCATTGGCTACGACCGGTGAACTGAAAACCGGCTCACCGCAGGCGATTTGTTTTACGACGGCTCCGCTGCTTGCGCTCAGCACATAGTAGGAACCGGCCATTGTGCCGAAGTGAAGATAACCTTCTGCGATTGCCGGCGATGATACATTGTTGCAGTTTGCCTTGCCACCGCCCGTTTCACACCTCCACTCAACACCCAATGTGGCAGCATTGAGGCAAAAAGCAACGCCGGACCCATCAACCACGTAGATACGTCCACCTGCGACCACCGGCGCCGTGAAGATGGCATCCGTCAATGGGACCGCGCCGATCAAACCCAGAGGTGTAGTTATGCTCCTCTCAAGCACATTTCCCGAATGCCGGCAATCATATTTGTACTGCGGCCAAGACTCATCCGAATAAGCACAGAACGCCCCAGTGAGTAAATAAGCTGCCAAAATAAAATATGTGATGCGCCACGATTTCATGGATCTGGCCCTCCATTTTATCGGTTAAATACAATATATATTCCCGGCCTGACACTCGTCAGCCGCATCGTCTACCGCTACATAACTTATAATACCCGAAGATCCCTATAGGTTTCAAACTATTTTCTGCTGAATCAAGGGAAAACGAGGGACAAGGAACAGCCACCTATTAAAGGGGAGGCCTGCTGTTTTCAGGCTTTGTTGACGAACTGATATCGTGGAACAGGTAGCGTTCAGCGGATGGCGTCTTGCGTTTTGCCACTTTTGCCTTTGACCTCCTTCGGCTT
>DAOVMB010000249.1 GCA_030630905.1 Sedimentisphaerales bacterium | reverse complement strand
CTGTCCCACACGGGCCATGTAGGCCAGGCCTTGGCTCGAACGGGCTTGCCGCCGAGAACCGCCAGCTTGCCCGCTTTTTTGCCGGCACTGGCATATACAGGAACTCGACTCGACGCTACAGCGGCGATCGTACCGGTCGATGCAGCCAGGAACGCTCGCCTGGTTAAATTCTTGCTATCCATTTTATGCTCCCTTCATTGTATGAGAAGTTTTTAGTTTGTACTTTGCATCTTCGAAACACATTACAACACATCGGTTGATACCTCCCGGCTATCGCCGTTTAGCGAAACCGTTCAGTCTCCAAACCATTATAATACACTGATTGGCCTGACAATACCAGCGGAATTTTCGAACATTTGCATATTGTGATGAGAAATTCTTGCATAATTAACTCTATATAGATATTATCAGTTATAGTCTGTCAAGAGAAGAAAAACGGCTATTTTCAGCATTTAACAGGAGAAGAATATGAAATCATTAAATCGTCGAGAATTTATGAAAAGCACCGTAGGCGCCGCCGCGGGTTTAACGGTATTGTCGCAACACAGAGCACATGCAGCCGGCGAGAAGATAATCATGGGCGTAATGGGATTAGGCGGCAGGGGGACATATCTGGCCGAAAAATTCGCCCAGCGCCCGGACGTAGAGATCGCCTATCTTTCCGATCCCAATACAAGGCGTTTCGCACGTGCCCGCGAGGTGGTCGAGGAGGCGCAGGACAAAAGGCCGAAGATGGTCCAGGATTTTCGAAAAATCCTTGATGACGGCAGTGTCGACGTCCTGATCAACGCCACGCCCGATCACTGGCATGGGCTTGGCACGATTATGGCCTGCCAGGCCGGCAAGGATGTTTTCGTGGAAAAGCCCCTTGCCCACAACATCTGGGAAGGCAGAAAAATGGTCGAGGCGGCACGCAAGTATAAGAGGGTCGTGCAGGTCGGAATGCAGTCTCGTACTTCCCCTTACACCTGGAAAGCAAAAGAGTATATTCAGTCGGGCAAAATGGGTGACATTTATCTTGTTCGCGTGTTCAATATGATGCGGCATTCGAAGCAGAAAGAAACTCCCAACCAGCCGATCCCGGAGGGCTTTGATTATGACATGTGGTGCGGCCCGGCACCGAAACTGCCGTATAATCCGAGCCGCCGATGGCTGAACCAGTGGGAATACAGTTGCGGCCCCATCGCCGGCGACGCCGTTCACCAACTGGACCTGGCCCGTTATTTAATGGACGACATCCCATACCCGGAGACCGTCGCTCATGCCGGCGGTGTCAACGCTCTGAGAGATGGGCGCGAAACGCCCGACACTCAGTTGGCCACATTTGAGTATGGCCGGCTGACCTTATTGATGGAAGCGGCACTTTGGACACCTTATATTAAGAAAATCCCCGGCAACATCAGGGACTCGGACCGGTTTCCCAACTGGCCGTTCTGCAGTACGAGGGTCGAGATTCTTGGAACCGAAGGCTTCATGTATTATGGCAGGCATGGCGGGGGCTGGCAGGCGTACGACGCAAAAGGCGAATTGGTCCGCAGCGAATATGGACGCCAGGCCGACAAAGAGCACCAGGACAATTTCATCGATTGCATCCGCACGCGAAAGAAACCGAACGCCGACGTGGAAATCGGCCACCAGACCGTGCTGCTGTGCCATATAGCCAACATATCGTATCGCGTGGGCAACCTAAAGCTCAAGTTCGATCCTCAAACAGAAACGTTCACAAACTGCGAGAAGGCGAACCAGTACCTCAAACGTGAATATCGCAAACCGTGGGTTGTGCCGGATAACGTATAGGGACCGAAGTGAGTACGTGAAAATGACGTTACGAAAACTCTTGTTGTCTTTTGTGTTTGTAGTTTTATGCAGTCGCAGCTCTTATTCGCAATGGCTTGAAATCTCTAATGTCAAGCTTAGGCGGGAACCGACGGAACTGGCCGGGCCGAAGATCATGATCGAGTACGATATCAATGATCCGAACATTTCGCCGGAATCTCCAGCCTATGTCTTTGTCCGTTACAGCCGGGACTCCGGGAAAAACTGGCAATTGATTCCTATGGATTCTCTCCGAGGAAATGGCTTTGACATTGTTGAGAAACCCGGACATAAAGAGATTGTTTGGTGGGGAACAAGCCAAACGAGCTTTGCCGATGCCAATCAGGTGGAGGTTCACGTTCGCGGCATTGCTATGGCACGGATTCCGGCGGGAAAATTCGTTATGAAGAGCCTGCCCGGCGCCGGACGGGACGAATCGAAAGAAATCTCGCCCGATCCCGATCTTCCACTATTTTACATGGCGAAAAACGAGACCACAATTTCCATGTACACCGATTATCTCAACGAGTTCGGTGGTGAGGTGGCAGGGTGGAATCCGCGCATGGCCCGCGAGAAACGCTGCGGCATCGTTCGAAACGACGATGGTACATACAGCATCAAACCGGGCCGCGAAAATTATCCGGTTACTTATGTTTCATGGTACGATGCAACGAACTTCCTGCAGTGGTGCGGGCTGCGTCTGCAAACCGAGGCCGAATGGGAAAAAGCGCTCCGCGGAGGGCTATATCTTGACGGCGATGCCTTAAAGAAAAAGCCGAATCCAATGCCTGAAAGACGATACCCATGGGGCAATGAATCGCCCGGCACAGACGGCGTATTCCGTTGCAATTTCGACACCGAGGACGATGGATTTCCCTACTCGTCGCCCGTGGGAAGTTTCGAGAAGTTCGGCAGTCCCTACGGCGTCAGCGATTTGGCCGGCAATGTGGCCGAGTGGACCATCGACTGGTACTCGACGTCATATCACGCCGGCCTGGATGGTTTTCGAATGGTCCGGGGTGGTTCGTGGATGGCAGTCCCCGCGGCCTGCGACGCCATCACAGGGGCCACGCAACTGCCGCTCAAGGAAAGCAGCATCATGGGATTTAGGGCAGTCAAAGAACCGGGCAAATGACGCTGAAACACAGCAAGTAAATGGCTAAGCATACAACGAGAGCCTTCACTCGACACGACTCTTTATGAGCGATAGGATTTACCCGGTAGGGAAAAGATTCTTGAAAATCCTGCACAAATTGTATATAATATATTAAACACGGCGACAAACTCAACGGGGGGGAAAACCCTTTACCGGGAGTGAAGAATTGTGCAACCGCGAAATGAGCCAAAGCAGAGACAACAAGCCGGACGGAAATCGACCGTTTATCTGATGTTCTTTATTTTCGCGGCGATGATAATTTCCTCTTTGAGTATCGACGGAAAAGCCGATGAGAACGACTGGTTTGTGTATCTGGGCACTCAGGAAGCCAAAAAATCTCCGCGCAAGAACATCAATGCAGCCGAGGCGCTTCCGCCTCTTCCGCTGCCGGCGACACCATTGAGGCGAACCGAACGCAAGAAACCACCGCAGCCCGATTACCTGGTTGGAAAGGTGATTTGGGGGGAATCCGCTTCTTTCGCCGACAGCACAGGAAAAAAATTGGAAATCGCCGACTGGAACCTGTGCCCAACAGACACGGAGAAATTTGTGGCACAAGCCCGGGCAATGGATTTGCAATATCACTGGCAGAATACCAACCTTAATGATTTTCATTTTGATCCGAAGAAACTGCCGGCCCTGTTATTCAGCGGAGTACGAACCTTAAAGCTCAGCGATTCGCATATCCAGGCCCTACGCGATTACATATTGAACGGCGGCATGATTATCTGCGATTCGATCGCCGGGTCTCCATACTTTTACGAATCGGCAAAGAATATTTTTCTCCGGGCATTTCCGGAAAGTCGTTTTCGCATAATACCCCCCGACCATCCGCTCTATAATATTATCGTTGATATCGACAAGGTGACGTATAAGGGCAACAAGGGACAATCCAAGCCGTTCATGGAAGGGATTTATATCGGCAGCCGAGTCGGAGTGTTAGTCTCAAAATTCGGCATGGGCTGTGGATGGAACCGAAGCACAGACAGGCTGAAGAAACTGAAAAACGCCGCCTATTATGACGTCAAGAGCGCAAACGAAATCGGAGTCAACCTTGCAGCATACATTGTCGGCTACGCCGAGGTCGGTCTCGTTGAGGGCCGTCCGGAAGTTTTCGGCCTTACCGACCAGACCAGGCCGACCGATGAATTTGTATTCGCCCAGATCAAGCACGATGGCCTCTGGAACGTGCATCCCGGCGCCGCGACGGCACTACTGATGAAGCTGCGGCGATATACCTCCGTCAGGGTTAATCTCAAACGCGCCGGCGTCGACCTCGAAAAAGACGACCTATCATCGTATCCGTTTCTTTATCTGACCGGGCTGGATGATTTTTCCTTTTCCCAGAACGAAATCGGCACGCTACAGCGCTACCTCAATGATGAGGGTGTGCTTTTAATTAATAACGGCTTGGGATTAGGTAAGTTTGACGCAGCAGTCCGGCGTGAGCTGAAAAGGATTCTGCCCAACATGACACTACAGCCAATTCCGACCGGCCATAGTCTTTACAGCAGCCTTTTCGATGTATCAAAAGTACGGTATTCACCGTCATTAACCAAGAGCAAGCCGGAGCTAAACAATCAGCCATACCTGTTGGGCGTCACTATCGACGGTGACGTCAGAGTAATTTACAGCCCTTACGACCTTGAGGCCGGCTGGCTCGAAGTTTACTACCCGCTGATGAAAGGTTATGAATCCGTTTCCTCGCAGCGGCTGGGAATAAATATGATTATATACATAATGACTCATTAAGTTGGAGTTTCTATGTCAGGCAACATCGCATCAACAGTACAATGTCCCGAGTGCGGGAAGACTTATAAGCTGAGCCACGCATCGCCGGGCAAAAAGGCCCGCTGCAGATGTGGGTGCGAATTTGAAATAACGGCT
>DAOVMB010000407.1 GCA_030630905.1 Sedimentisphaerales bacterium | reverse complement strand
GACCATGTGCAGGAAAATCGTTCTGCTGTTGGATAAATGCTTGGTGGCAACATCCTGCTTTTGGGTCCGCATCGCTTTAACATCCAGGCCAACGAACTCGCCGGCTTTGCCGTAATCGTATTTATCGAGGATGCGCACCTGATTGAACGCTCTTCGCAGGTCAACGGAGCCGAAGCTCTTATCTTCGTCGAATTTCAGGCCGTTCTGGTCGTTCAGATGGACGGTAAACAGTTTGTCATAAGCGAGTGCAAAACCCATTTCGTCCGAAGGATCAAGCCCGGCAAGAATTGCATGGGCGGTTTCAATATTGACACCAACCCGCTCGGGCTCGTTCGTCAGGTAACTGATGGCGACTGCATGCCCGGTCGTCGGTATGTAAGCCTGATCCATAGGCTCATTCGGCTTCGGCTCAATTGCGATCTTAACATCGGGATTGTAAGCGAGCATGTCATTTATCGCCCCGGCGATCCGCCCTACGGCGAGTTTACTGTCCTTGGCTTCGCGGATATACGTTCCCTCGCGGGCGAGCCACAAAACAACCAGTTTGCAATCGAGCGCGGCGGTAATATCGAGCATGCGCCGACTGCGCTCTTTAGCGTATGCGCGACAGGCCGGGTCGTTCGATGTGTAGGCACCATCGATTGTTTTATCGCCCTCCCACAGTCTGGGCGCAACAAACTCCGCCACCAATCCTTCGCCCTCAAGCATATCCCGCACTTCTTCGGCCTTTTTGACAATCTGCTCCGGGCTAAGATCATCCATGTCCGGCACGGCATCGTCATCGTGAAACTGCACGGCATCGAAACCCAACTTTTTATACAGCTTTAGTTTCCTGCCGAACGCAATAGTATCTCTGACTGTCGGTCCAAACGGATCGGCTCCCTCGTGGATATTCCACGGCCCAAATGAAAAGCGATATTCTCCAGCCATTTTATTTCTCCTTAGTTACGAATAGTAATTATAAAATTCGAGGCATTCCTCAAAGCATCTCTCTTGTCTTTCGAAGCCGCACACATCTTCCAGGATCACGCCGGCTCCTTTCTGAGCTATTATCCGGCCAAGTTCAAGACTCTCAGCATCCGCCGGATCACGATAGTGCAATGCAGAGCCAATCACACGGGACACCGGTTCGGTCAAAAGAGCATGATTTCGCAATAAATGCACCAGTCCGGCCAACCGCTCTTTCGATCCCAATTTTCTCAGCGGATTGCGAGCAACTCTTTGAACTGTATCGGCCAAGTCCCGATTGGGAAAACGCCGGTTCATCAACTCATCAAAATGCCGCTCTAATCCGGCATCATCTAAACCGAAAGACTCAATAAGGCATTGTTTAGCAACATTCAGCAACTCTGTCAAGTTCTTCCTGATTTCCGGTATCCCCAGAGCCTCGTACAAAAACTGACAATCGGAAAGATGGCCGAAATACGCCAACGCCGCACCCCCGGCATTACTCGTATACAGTTTGCGGGCGTAAATGGCCTCAATATTGTCGGTGAAAGTTAATCCTTCAATCCCGCAAACAACGCCGCCCTGCTCTCCTTTCCATGTCTGTCTGTCCACATAGAACGTCTGGCCGCCTTCAGCGATTAAATCAAGCTCGTTTTCCCCGCCTCGAACCATACGTTCGACAGAGCAGCGAACACAAGCAAAACTCTCTTCGTCGCATCCGGCTTTCAGTAAAGCTTCGGCAAGAACTTTTTCGGCATCGGGCCAGTTCTCACACAGCAGAATATTCAGTGGTTTGGCTCGCTGCTTCGTGGCACCTGCCAATGCTGACGCCACAATCTGAGCTACAGTTCCGAGATTCCGGCCTCCGACTGCGGTTGCCACGAAAAGACAATTCGTAAGAGCTTTTGAGACTTCCCCGCCTTGTTCGGGCGTGAGAACCTCATAACCGGATACATGACACTCCCTTTTTTCTGCCCCCGTTACATGTACAATGTAACCAACAACCTCGCTTAGACGCCGAGATAATTGCACATCGGTCTCTACAAAGACCGGCGTCAATCCATTTGCAACAAGCAGTCTGGCAATAAAACCTCGCCCGACAGCGCCGGCACCAAATATAACAACTCTGTCTTTCATCTTTTACCGCCGAGACAGGAAACAGGGCATGGCAATTCCATGCCTGTGCTCCCATCACGGCACAGTTTCTCCGGTGGTGCTTCGTTTCTGCTGCAACACCGTGCTGGCGTGGCGTGCATAGTGAGCGCGAAGGTCGTTCGCGTATTCTTTCAGGATTTTTTCGCCGAGTCCTTCATAATCACCGCAACGATACAGGGCACGCGCCAGTACCAGCTCGCGCAGGGAGTTATTCCTCGTTATCGTATCGGTGGCGCTTGCCGGAATTCCGCGACCGGCCCTGTCGATATCGGTAAAAGCGTGACCTTGTATGCCGGGTTTAGCCAGCAGCATGGCCAGAGGCTTCGCGGCAGCCGGCTCGCCAAGGCTCTCAAACGCCATTGCCACCGCCCTACAATGCGAGAACTCACTTTCTACATCAAGCAGCTCTACTTTTTCCAGAATCGCTTGCAGCGTATGCTTATCGCGTGTTCGGCCCAAAGCAACGATTAGGCTGTCAAGCTCACTCATGCTCATTCCGAATTGGCCCATCCCCGTGTAATTCCAGCCCTTGTCCCAATTGCGTGACCGCACCGCATCGGCCAGCGTGCCGGCACCTATCGGATCCCCCAGCATGCCAAGAATATGGGCATATACAAGCTTGCTCTTTTCCGCCTTAGTATTCTCATAAGCCTTCTTAAGCAACGGCACTGCATCCTGTCGCTGGGTGAGAATAATCTCCAATCCTTCGAAGTCATTCACAACACGCTCGACAGCCTCAGCAATCTTTTCCTGAGACAATGGGAACGAATCTTCGTCGGTCAGAACCCTTTCAGGCAAATTTCCTTTCTCAACAAGATGTTTTTGAAGTGCCTTGATATCAATATCACGCACTGATTTGCCGCTCCGGGCAGCCATTGCGGCTGCTACACCCGCCGCGTAGCCCTGATTCTGTATATCAGCCTGCATCCGGATGACCGGCATAGCGTCACGATGAGCGCTTACGCCAAGCCCCGTGACCAGGATGCCATCCAGCCCCTTTGGTAACAAGCAACGGTAAGGTACGTCTACGAACATCTCTTCACGGTCCGGAGGTCTTATCATAAAAACCGGATGAATTGTAAAACCGTGCGTGTCGAAATTGCTCCGAGAAATTACAATGGTGTCAGGATACGTCCGTCCGATCGAGATATCCATTGGTGACATCGTAAAGTCGCCGACTATCCGCTGGCGCTCCCGTGTGTCCAGCAATTGGCCTAAATCATAGGCATCTTTATATTTTTTCTTAGCTAGAAGAATAGTAGCATAATTTTTTATGAAATATAGTATACTAGAAGACCCTCGTTATAAACATATTGCTGAGCCAAAATCAATATTATTTCAAATTTTTT
>DAOVMB010000300.1 GCA_030630905.1 Sedimentisphaerales bacterium | reverse complement strand
CCGTCTATGGCGATACGAAAATCCACCAATGGCAGAAAACGATAGCCGATAAAGTCAAGGTGTAGAGCAACAGCAGTTGAACAGTTATGACGGCTAAATCTTTGAAACTCTCTTTTGTCGCCGTCTTAGCAATGCCATACCACCCAGACCCAACAGAATAATTGTATTAGGCTCGGGAACAAATACCAGTGCTACGTCGTCAAACCGTGCTATGAATGTCGTCTGGTCCGCTGAAATCTTGACCCTGGTAATCGGTGTGTCGCTCCAGAAGCCGATGAAATTGTCATCGGTTGAATGGTCGGGGAAACGCACGCCGTCAGCGAAGTCGAACTCAGTGCTGTTGCCATCAGAGTCGTAGAATGAAATGGAAGCCCCGCCGGAGTTCCAACCCGAATTGGCCAGCACCATGCCAAAGCCCTGAAGCCAGTAATCTTCCGGCGTCTGAAACTCCAATAGCCACTCACTGGGGCCGCTTCGATCCAGATGGGAAATCAATCGTGTGCCGGATGTCGAGCCTGCGGAAGTCGGATCCGGCGGCGGCTGCTCCCATTCGATGACCTGGATGGAGTTCAAATTGGTTGTACTCAGGATACTGGCCTCAAACGGTAAGCCGACGATGTTCAGGTCAACTCCCTGGCTGTTAGCTACTTCTGTCCCGACAGGCAGGGAGTCCCAGCCAATACCGCCTGCGTACCGGCCCGGTTGTTCCATCTGGTCTCTGAAAGAGGCCAGGTCCTGCTGTCCCGGGTCTTTGAAAGCGGCATTGGCCCAGCTATGTTCGATCCCACCATCGTTGTAGGTGTTCGGAGGTGCGAGCAGGTAGCCCGGATCGGTAGCTATGGGAGCCCACTCGATTTCCAGGGCCGGACACGGACCGGCCAGTACGAAAACTGTGAACAAGACAGGGTAAAAAACATGCATCATAATTCTCATCGATCTTCTCCTTTTGCTGCAACCACTTGCTACCGGAAACCGGTTTAAGTGGAGCAGGCTAATACTGAGCGGCAGAAATATTTCAAGGATACTCCGTTGAAAATTCCTAAAAAAACTCGGCCGCCATTAAATAAAACTATCTTATCAAAATTGTAACTGAAATGCAATAAACTGAGGCTTATTTTTACTGGTTCTGCCGTCAGAACCTCCAATAAATGAAAGTCTTGCCCCTTTAAATCAGCCTTAAAAGCCCTTCAGGGCAGATTGTATATTGTGGTGATTACGTATTTTAAAATATTTTAGGGATTTTCACATTTTTCTCTTGACCGTAATATGGGATATTTGATACAAATGGGTAAGTAGGAATAGGTTTTTTCTGAGATTATAGCTTCGGGCGTATTACGTATCCGCGGTTCCTGGGCAATTACCTGATGCGTGATCAGGTAAGGAACAAAGTTGGAGTGAGGTAATACGGCATGAGACGGAGGAGCGGTGTAAGGCGGAATATTCGTTTTTCACCTGCATCTCTTTTAGCCACATAGTTTGTGGTCCGCCCAATCTTGCCTTATTGGCAATCTTCACTATTTACAACACAGGGGATCAGTGCGCAAGATTCTCTAAGTTGAAGAAAAGTGGAAATTGGAATGTAATGACGATTTGAAATTGGATATAGGAGGAGTATAATGAAAAAGAAGATATTTCTAATTTTCTGTGTTGCCATCTGCTTACTTGGCGCAGTTGACGTTGCTCAAAGTGCTCCCGTTTTCAACCCGGTCAATCATCATTGGTATGACATTGTGCCCTCTGGTGCTGATGGGTCGTGGATCAATGCGGAGTTAAACGCTAACGCATTAGGCGGCAACTTAGTAACGGTCAATGATGCTGCAGAGGAAGCATGGCTGAGGGCAACCTTTGGAGGCGAGACACGCTATTGGATTGGCTTCAATGACGCAGCCTCGGAGGGACTCTGGGTATGGTCGAGTGGTGAGCCCGTAACCTTTGTTAACTGGGACGATTTTGAGCCCAACAACATGATGCCGCCGGCCATCGGCGAGGATTATGCCGTCATCAATTGGAACGCGGCAACCGGTGGATGGAACGACTGGGATCACCAAAGACCGGGCTATTACAACGTCGATGGCATTGCCGAAGTGATTCCCGCCCCGGGCGCCATTTTATTGGGCAGCATTGGCGTAGGATTTGTAAGCTGGTTGCGCAGGCGCAGAACGTTGTAAAAGAATGATCAAAATTAAACCTTAAAAGGGCTGCGAGCTTGATACTTGTAGCCCTTTTAAACCCCTGCTTTGTATACACTGTTTCCCTCCGAAAAGCGGGGGTTTTTTATATCCGCATAGAATGACCTTTGAAGCACTATTTTCTCAAATCCCCCAGAAAGGTTGATGGAATTATTTATATTTTTCGAATAATTCCCTCGTGTCCTAGATTTTCCGAGGAAAAATCTGAAGCGAAAAGTTTTAGCTTTTTTCCTTTTCACTTGCTTTAGTTTTTTCAATCGAACCATTCATCTTCCAAGTCGAAGGGGGGGATACAGACGTTTACGATTCGCATTTTACCTACGGCTCGGTGGCGGCATCCGGGCTTGATGAAGATGGCGGTAAAAGGCTCGACCGGCACTTTTTCGCCGTCGAGTTCCATTTGGCCGGAGCCTTCTAAGACCAGGTAGATTTCGTTCAGCTTTTTATGGTAATGCACCCGCGAGTCCTCCTGGATATCGACAATATGCATGGTGGCGGTGGAATTGTCCGGGCCGGCAAACGCCCTTTTGGCAAAGCCGCAGGGACACTTAACCGCGTCAATCTCGTCAAAACGTGCTATCATATAGTTTGCCATAATTTGTCCCTAATAATCTTCAATTGGTGTTTTCCGAACCGAATACACGAAGCTAAGACTATCTGAGAGAATATACACTCCCTCTTTCTGTCATGCTGAGCAGCGCGAAGCATCTGAGATTAGAACTTGAAAATAGATTCTTCACTGCGCTATGCTCCGTTCAGAATGACAGTCAATTCATTCTGTTCTGGATTCTTAAAACTGTTGAATTCTCAATCGACTCGGTGTATATTCTGCCCCAAGTGTGTGATTTTATCAAGATTTGAATGGCATTGTTTTAAGGAAGCGTATTTAAGCAAGAAGGAAGGTATAATGAGCGATTTATTTAAGTTGCAGGACAAGACAATCGTAATTACCGGCGGCGGCGGCGTGCTCTGCAGCGCGATGGCTGTGGCGCTGGCCAAGGCGGGGGCGAGAATCGCCATTCTTGACCTGGACGAAGTCGCCGCAGCCGAAGTTGCGGACGAAATCCAATCCAGTAGAGGCTTGGCCGTTGCCGTCAAGTGCGACGTGCTGAACAAAGAGAGCCTGGAATCAGCAAAAGAGGAAATCAATTCCGTGTTCGGCAAAATCGACATCCTGATTAACGGGGCCGGCGGAAATAAGAAAGAAGCCACCACGTCACCGGACCTGTCATTTTTCGATCTGCCGAGCGAAGCCCTTCAGTTTGTTTTCAATCTGAACTTCATCGGAACTTTGCTGCCAAGCCAGGTATTCGGCAAAGAAATGGCCGAAAGCGGCGGCGGGATAATACTGAACATTTCCAGCATGTGCGCATTCAGCCCCCTGACCAAGATCCCCGGTTATTCGGCGGCCAAGGCGGCGGTAAGCAACTTCACACAGTGGCTGGCCGTGCACGTTTGCCAGAATTATTCCAAAGACATCCGCGTCAACGCGATTGCACCGGGATTCTTCCTGACCGAACAAAACCGGTTCCTGCTGACCGACGAGAAAACCGGTGAGCTGACTGCCCGCGGCAAGACAATCATCGACCACACGCCGATGGGAAGATTTGGCCAGCCGGAAGAGCTGGTCGGAACCGTGATGTGGCTGCTGAGCGATGCGGCGAAATTCGTCACCGGAATTGTCGTGCCCATCGACGGCGGATTCTCAGCTTTCAGCGGAGTGTGAATAATTGATTAATGATTATTGATTAATGATTATTTCATCGGAAAAAGCAATGGCCGATATTGATCCGGCAAAACCTTTGAAAGAATTCAGACCCAAGCATAAATTCTTCGTCGGCATAGACTCCGACGGCTGTGCTTTCGATACGATGGGGATCAAGCAGCGCGAATGCTTCTGCCCGTGGCTGATCGCTTACTTCGGCCTGCAGCCGGTTGCCCAGGCGGCGCGCGAATGTAAGGACTTTGCGGATCTGTTTTCCAAGACGCGCGGTGCCAACCGGCACAAAACCACCAAACGAATCATTGCCGAGTTGCTGCCGGACCATCCGATGACAAAAGCCAGAGGATTCAAAGTCCCCCAATACCCACATTATTTCGCATGGGTAGATGACCCCAAAAGCCTGCTCAGCAACGACGGCCTCAAACAGGCCATCGGAAAGGCCGCCGACCCGAAGGCCAAAAAAGAGCTGGAGCTTGCACTTGCCTGGAGCGAGCGG
>DAOVMB010000504.1 GCA_030630905.1 Sedimentisphaerales bacterium | reverse complement strand
CAGGCCGCCCTCTGAACAGTCATGACAACTGACTACAAGACCCCTGGCTATCGCAGCGGAAATTTTCGCGGCGATTTTCGGAGCTTTTCCGAGGTCTAATTTCGGCACGTTGGCTCCGATGTGGCCGTTAATCTTATAATAATGCGATCCGCCCAATTCGTTTTTCGTCTCGCCCACGATAAACAGCAAATTGGAAGCCTTCTTGGCATCCATCGTGACACACTTGTTGATGTCGTCAACGATTGACATTGCGCTTATTAAAAGCGTGGACGGAATGGATATCTGCGTGCCGTCCTCGCACGCAAATTCGTTATTCAGCGAATCTTTGCCGGAGATAAACGGGGCCTCGAAGGCCATCGCGCCGTTGTAGCAGGCCTGTGCCGCCCGCACCAACGGGCCGAGAGTCTCCGGCCTGGTGCAGTCACCCCAGCAGAAATTATCCAGCAGAGCAATCCTGTCGGCCCGGCCGCCCACACAAACCAAATTCCTGATCGCCTCTTCAATCCCGGCAAGCGCCATCCAGTACGGATCGATGTCGCCGTAAAGCGGATTCATCCCGCAGCTAATCGCCAGGCCTCTTTCCGAATTGAGCTTCGGCTGGATCACCGCTGCATCACTCGGCCCATCGTTGGCCACGCCGGTCAGCGGCTTGACAACCGAGCCGCCCTGCACCTCATGGTCGTACTGCCGGATAACCCATTCCTTGCTTGCAACGTTATAAGACGACAGAATCTTCAAAAGCTCATCATTATAGTCAACTTTTTCGGGAAGGCTCGGCTCAGACAGCTTAGGCACAACCCAGACGGCCTTGCGAGAGTATTTCGGCACACCGTGGTGCAGAAAATCCATATCCAGCTCGCCGACCTGCCGGCCGTTGTATCGCAGCTTCAATTTCTTATCGTTCGTGAATCTGCCTATGACGGTTGATTCGACGTTCTCATCATTGAAGAGTTTCGTGATTGCCTCTAAATTCTCCGGCTTTACGGCGATGACCATTCTCTCCTGTGCTTCACTGATCCAGATTTCGGTATAGTTCAGGCCGGCATATTTCAGCGGTGCTTTTTCCAGGTCGATTTCCACGCCGAGGTCTTCTCCCATTTCACCCGCCGCACTGCTCAAACCGCCGGCTCCGCAATCCGTGATTGCTTCATACAACCCGGCTTCATTCGCCTGGACCAAAACATCCAGCATTTTCTTTTCCGTAATCGGATTGCCTATCTGCACAGCGTGGGAAAAAACCGTCTCGTGCTCGTGTGTCATTTGGCCGCTCGAAAAGGTCGCCCCGTGTATCCCGTCCCTGCCGATGCGGCCGCCGACCATAATAATCAGGTTTCCGGTTTGCGGATTCTTGAAGCACTTGTTCTTATCCATCAGGCCTATGTTGCCGCAATAAACCAACGGATTGGCCAGGTATCTGTCGTCGAAGTAAATCGCGCCGTTGACCGTCGGAATTCCCATTCTGTTGCCGTAGTCGCGAACGCCCGCCACAACGCCTTTCATAATCCGTCTCGGATGCAGGACTCCTTTGGGAATATCTTCGAGCTTCTTATCAGGCTCACCAAAGCAAAAGATGTCCGTATTGGCGATAGGTCTGGCGCCCATGCCGGTTCCCATGGGGTCACGAATCACGCCGCCGATCCCTGTGGCCGAGCCGCCGTAAGGATCTAGCGCCGATGGGTGATTATGGGTTTCGACCTTAAAGCAAACCGCCGAGTCCTCGTCGAATTCCACTACTCCGGCGTTATCGGCAAAGACAGATATGCACCAGTCCTTATCGAGCTGTTTAGTGGCTTTGAATACGGTTTCTTTAAGCAAATCGTCAAAAAGCACCTGCTCACCGTTGATTGACAATTCGACAGAACTTTTGAGCGTTTTGTGCACGCAGTGCTCGCTCCAAGTCTGAGCAATCGTTTCCAGCTCGACATCTGTAGGCTCTCTGTCGAACTGCTGATAATGTTTCCGGATCGTCTGCATCTCGATGAGATTCAGAAACAGGTCTTTTTTCTTGCTCAGAGCAACCAGAGCATCATCGTCAAGATCGCGTATGGGCCAGTGAACGATCTGCAATTCGTATGGTTTCAGATGCGGGCTTGGCGGTTCCGCCTCGTTGCCGATAACGCAATCTTCTATACAATCGTTTGCCAGGATTTTCTTAGCAATCGTATCGGTCTGGCGTTGCGTGATCTCACCCAGCAGGACATACTTTCGGGCTGTTCGGACGTTGTGGGCTTTGACCCCCATATCGGCAATCGCCGCCATGACAGATTCGGCGACCGGGTCGGTGACGCCGCTTTTCAGGTGTACCTCGATGAGCGTTGCTTTTGCCAGGCCGGCCGGCGGGCCGCTTCTGCCGATATAATACTCTTCGCAGACCGGATCGGCCAGAAGCTCTCGTGCCAAACGCTCGGCAAAATCCTTGTCGAAGTCCGCCTCGATAAGAAAGACCTTCGCCGACTGAACCACCTGCACAGAATCGATGCCCAGCTCCTGGATATCCTCCAGCACGCTCTTGCCTTGAACATCCGAAAAACCCGACCGATTAAAGACCTCAACACGCCATTGCTTCACGATATTATTTCCTTAAATGAAAGTGCCTAAAATGAGCTAAAATGCCTAAAGTGACCTAAAATTATGCAAGACACATAGTTCTTTCTTTAGTGTTTATTTTTAATTTTAGCCCATTTTTTCCACCGTCGCACAATCTCTTCTAAGTTAAAT
>DAOVMB010000506.1 GCA_030630905.1 Sedimentisphaerales bacterium | reverse complement strand
GACCTGTACTCCCTCCAGGACGCCATCCCAGAAGCAAAGATCGGCGGCTACCACGGCTGGGCGGGACGCATGAGCACCCTCATCGACAGCCTGCGAAAAGTCGCCGGCAAGAAGCCCGACATCCTCGTCCCGGCCCGCGGGCCGGTTATACGCAATCCCGGCGAGGCGATCAACCTTTTGATAGAGCGACTCCAGGCAGTTTACGAAAACTATCTGTCCATCAGTGCGGGCCGATGGTATTTCAGGGACAATTACGACATCCTCGCCCGGCGCGTCCTCGGTCAAAATCCGAAGGTAAACTGGATGCCGTGGGCCGAAGTGATTAAAGACAAGCCCCCGGAATGGATAATTCCCATTAGCAACTCACGTCTGATCATTTCCGAAGACCGCTCCGGATTTCTCATCGACTGCGGCAGCCGCCGGATAGTCAACGAAGTCATCAAGCTAAGAGAAGCAGGCAAGCTGACCGGCCTCAAAGGCCTGTTCATCACGCACTACCACGACGACCACACAGACAACGTCGCTGCCTGTCTGGCCAAGTTCAACTGCCCCGTCTATGCAACTGGTCCCTCGGTCGATATCCTCGAACACCCCGGCGACTATCGCCTGCCCTGCCTGACTCCCAATCCTATTGTCAACATCAAGGTCATGCCGGAGGCACACAAGATGCGATGGAAAGAATTTACATTTACATTCCACGACTTTCCCGGCCAGACGATCTATCACGGCTCTTTACTCGTAGAGAAAGATAACGCCGAAAAAATCTTCTTCATCGGCGACTCTTTCACTCCTTCGGGAATCGACGACTACTGCCTGCTCAATCGCAACCTTCTACACGAGTCGATGGGCTATTTCTATTGCCTCAGCCTTCTTAGAAAAATCCCATCCGGAACGTTGCTCATCAACCAGCACGTCGTCGAACCTTTCAGTTTCAACGCTCGACAGCTCGACCACATTAAAGCAACTTTAACCAAGCGCAAAGCACTTCTTGCCGAACTGCTGCCCTGGGACGAGCCAAACTACGGCATAGACGAACGGTGGGTTCGCTTCAGTCCCTATGGCAGCAAAGCCAAGCCCGGCCGGACGGTTCAATTAAGCTTAAAGGCATTCAATCATTCCAATGTTTCCTGCACGCTCACTTTCGCTATTAATCTTCCCGCCGGATTTAAATCAGAACCCAAAACTGCTTCGATTACCATCCCTCCGCGAACCGAAAAACAGGCCGATTTCAACCTTGCCGTTGACGCCTCCGTTCATCCTGGAACATACGTTCTCACCGCGGATGTGCAGCAGGAGCAATGGAACCTGCCCCGATGGACTGAAGCAATCATAGAAGTCGAGTAGCCGGGATTCCACCCTGCTGATACGAAATTTTGGAGCTTTGTATGTTATGATGCGATTTAGGAAAGAGATTGCTGTATTTTGCGGCATCGCCCTGCTGACAGGCTGTTCGCTGGCTCAGAAGCAGCAGTTGCCGCCCCGTGAGAAAGGAAAGAAATGTCTCAAAGAAGCTAAGTTCGGCGTCTTCGTTCATTATTTGGGTGGAGGTCCGGCATGGAATGATCGAGTCGAGTCTTTTGACGTCGAGAAATTCGCCGAGCAGTTGCAGCGGACAGGGGCCGGCTATGTCATATTGACGCTGGGGCAGAACAGCGGGTACTATTGCAGTCCCAACGCAACCTATGAAAAATACGCCGGGTATAAAACCGGCGAGCGCTGTTCGAGGAGAGACCTGCCGATGGAAATTGCCGAAGCGCTGGCCGAGCAGGGAATCCGACTCATGCTGTATCTGCCCTCGCGCTGCCCGCAGAGCGACAAACAGGCCATGGCCGGCCTGCACGATGTCCACGAGCGGCAGCCAGCACCACAGGAGTTCACCGGGCGATGGTCTGAGGTTATCGCCGAGTGGTCGCTGCGTTACGGCAAAAAAATCTCCGGCTGGTGGTTTGACGGCTCATACAATACGACCGGCTGGGACGACCTTTCCAAACCTTTCAACTGGAATACATGGGCCGCCGCCTGCCGGGCGGGCAATCCCGAAAGCATTCTGGCGTTCAACCCGGGCACCCGGATTGACAAGGCGTTTACGGCTCTGACCGGGCAGCAGGACTACACTGCGGGCGAGCAGAATAAATTCCAGGTGACGCCGGAAACCAATCCAGCCCCGAGCGGCTTGCAGTGGCACATCCTTTCATTCCTCGGCACCCGCTGGGCCGGCAAGGACGGCCCAACCAACAGCGACGAGTATATGGCCGATTACGTACGGAAGGTCAACGCGCTCGGCGGCGTAGTCTCGATCGATGTCAACGTCTCCAGTGACGGCACGATTTATCCGCCGCACCTCAGGCAACTCATCGCTATTGGAAAGGAGGTAAACAGATGATACAACGCAGTTTTATTCATTGGCCTGGTAATCGTATATCGAGAGCGATTCGGCCGGCATTGATAATAGTGGGCCTTATGGCCACCCAAGCAGCTATCGCCGGCACTCCCGGCGTGTTCAACATCCGCGAGTATGGCGCCAAGGGTGACGGCGAGACGCTCGATACGCCCGCGATACACAAGGCTATCGAGGCCTGCGCTGCGGCCGGAGGCGGCCAGGTACTGCTGCCGCCCGGCAGATACCTCTCCGGCACAGTGCATCTCAAGAGCCGCGTGACACTCTTTCTCAATGCGGGCGCCACGCTCGT
>DAOVMB010000296.1 GCA_030630905.1 Sedimentisphaerales bacterium | reverse complement strand
TTTACCGGCACTGACAATTGTTTTAGCGGCTCGTCCAGCTTCAGCGCTTTTACGCAGGCAAACGTATTGCTCCATGCCGGTGAATCGGCGACGAAAGGCCTGGCGCCGAAATCTTTCAGGAGCCGGGCGGTTTCGATAATCACCGCCGGGTCGGTCTGCGTGGCGTACCGCCTGGCCCTTGGGGCGATGAAATTCGGCTTGAGCAAAACGCTGTCACCGGGCTTGACAAATTGTTCCAGCCCGCCGAGCAGGTTGAAATGTTTTTCTATCGCCTCGGCAATTCCGGGTAGGCTGTAATCACTGCATCGAGTCAGTGTCACTATCGGATTGGGCATACGCTGGTCAATAATTTATTCCGGTACAAACGAGTAAAAATATCCTGACGGCGGGTTTATATTCGGGCGACTTGGTTTTGCTAAAGAACAGGCCGCCCCGGGGATTGCTGAAAAACAGGCCGCCCAATGCTGTCTGGTCGCTGATGTATTCTTTCGGGGCCAGGAACACAAAATCGCCCGGACTCATTTTCAATCCGAAGGCGGCACTGGTAAAGGGAAACTCGCGTAATTTTCCGAGCGCATCTAATTGTGGGATCGTACTTTCGGTGGGCGGGGAAAATACCGGATAGGCAACAAGGTCGCAGACACCTCTTGAGCCGGGGATTTTCTCAGCTTTGATTCTCAGACCAAAAATGCCGGGCCCCACGTTGGCTCCTTCTCTTGATTCGTCGGCTGCGGTGTAAAAGATGGTTTGCGGGCGGTCCAATCCGGCGATGGCAATGGTCTGGGCCTGGCCGTCAGCCAGCATGAGCGAGATTTTGGCTATATTCCGGCCTTCGGCGCCGATCAGCCAATCATTGGTTTGATTCCATAAATCGACTTGACCGAAGCGAACCATAAACAAGTTGGCGTTGAAGGCTTCGTAATCCTTAAGCTGCAGCGGTCTTATGAACAACTTCTTGCGAATCATGTCCAGCTCGCCTATGTTATCAGCAGGTATTTCAAAAATATGAATATCCAGCTTTGTCATCTTTAATAATTGCGCCCGCGGCGTTTTGCCGGCTTCGTATGGGGCCAGGTCACCGATCTTGACTTTCTCCCATATAGGCGGCTCCGGTTCAGGCTTGGCACAACCGACAAGACAGAATACAGAATACAGAATACAGAATACAGGAGACAGGACGAATCCCGTTCGGTGTTCGGCGTTCTGCGTTCTCCGCAAGGAGTCCCTACGACGGCAAAGAACCCGGAACGCAGCACGCAGCACGCGGCACGAATCTCGAATGGCACGAATCATAACAAGAGACTAACAATTGTGCAGTTATCTGTCAATAAATTCGTACCACGCTCTTCGATTGAGTTAGGAAAGCCGTGTGTTAGGCATGGAGCATAGCCCTGCCAGAATATCTGGTCGCACCCGAAGATCTTGCCACGTCATTTTTCTTTTGACACAACCTGCAGCCCAGCCTATACTCTTTCCGCACAGTAAAAGGGATAATATTATGATCGGGCTGGTAAGAAAGGTATAGTGAGTATATCGACATGCATCAGAGCGGCACACATTGTACACGACGCGAGTTCATGGCAGCCGGTTCATTAACACTTCTTGGCGCGGCAGCGGCAAGCTCTGCGCCCAAAAGGAAGGACGAGATTACAATGAAAATCAGCTTTCATACCGACGCATTCAATTCATCTTACTGGAACTTTGAAAAATGCCTCCAGTGGGCACAGGAAAACGATGTCCACTACATCGAGTGCGGCCTGATCGACGGCGTAAGCTGGATTCACGGTCTCGGATACCAGCCGCACGTAGTGTTATATGAAGATCCGCTGCTGCTGCGCCGGAAGATGGAAAAGTACGGCGTGCAATTCTCGCAAGTGGATGCCGCATTTCCGCTATCGGGCAAGGATGGACCGCTCTACGGCGTACCCTATGTCCTCAAGACAATCCCCTGGGCCAAGCATGCCGGCTGTGAACGGATCGCCACCACCGACGGTCTGAACAAACCCGAAGGATTGTCCGACAACGAAGCCATGGAATCGATGAAACGCAGTTATGGCCAAATCATCGAGGTCGCCGAGGCTTATGAAATGATCATCAGTATCGAGGTGCATGGCTACTTCACGACGAAAACCGACATGATGGAGAAAATGTTAGCGTTCTGCGATTCGCCGTATCTGCGCATGAATATGGATACCGGCAACACATATATCGCCGGACAGGACCCGGTGGCCTTTTGTGAGCGGTTTAAAAAGAAGATCACCCATGTACACGTCAAGGACGTCAGTGAATCTCTTGCCGATGCGGTCCGTGGCGAGCAGGCCGGCATCGCCGTAAGCCACTGTGCCATCGGTGACGGCGTCAATGCCGAGAACATAAAGAAGGTCCTGACAATACTGCGGGACATCGGATATGACGGCGTGCTTAGTATGGAATGCGAAGGCGCCGGCGGGCCAATGATCGAAAAATCGCTCGCCTGGCTGCGCCACACCCTCCGTGACTTGAACATAAGATCCTAATAACAGCGAGGATGTTTAACCCCCAGGTTTATCCTGGGGGTTATTATTTCTCAGTCAACACGATGGCAGATTTGTTCGAGGGTTTTATCGTATCGGTGCGCGAGGTTCTGCCATTTTAAATGGCCGGTGAGGATAGCCGGGCTTAGCCCTACAGGCCAAAGGGCATTATTTTTAACGCGGTTTGCAAACCGACCCAGCTTATCGGCAAGGTCCCGGGCCGTGCCGTCATAGAAGAATTGCTCGGCTCCTTCGATTCGTCCGAGACCGAGGATTTCCGGATATGAGAGGCGATTAGGCACGAGCGGATGCGCTCCGGCTGCGACAGCTTCGAGGATTCCGATGCCGAAGAATTCATGGTTTGCAGTCGAGACTATAACATCGGCCTGCAGCAATGCCCGCTCGTAGTCGTCCCGGCTCTGCTGATAGCCCCAGAAGTCGATATGGTCCTGGAAGTCGTTATGTACCTGGTCGAAAACTGCCGGTTGGTCTCGAAAGCTCTGGCCGACGACGCTGAGTCGGAACGGCACGTTTTTGTCCTTGAGAATTTTCATCGCTTCGAAGAAATCTTCCGGATTCTTGTCGTGCTCCCACCTCGCGGCCCAAAGGATGCGCATCGGGCCCGGTTTTCTCGCCAGTCGGCGGGGAACATCGGCTATGCCGGGTGGATAAACGGATGATTTGGCCCATATCTTCTCAATCGTTTCGAGAGGCTGATGGTCCGGCATGGACTTGAGAAACCTCGCAAGGGCGTCGAGGAAGGAGTCCAAATGAAATTGTGAATTGAACCAAACGGCGTCGGCAGCGAGGGCACTCGTCAGATTGGTCATCGCGAACTGATAGTCACGCTCATCTTCGGCGCGTACCGGATACGTCAACTGGTTCTCGTGAAAGTAAATGACCTTCGGCAGCCCGGCAATCCCAACAGGGGCCAGGGCGGCGAATTCCGCAAGATTCAACATATCGCTGCAAAACAGCACATCCCAGCTTTGGCGTTTCTCCGTCAGCTCCGCCGCCTGAGAAGCAAAAGTTATTGCCGAGTGACGCATGCGCCATTTCCACTTATGGGCCGGCAGCGTAAGCAGCGTCCAGGTATGTTTGCTCGCCTTTGAAAGCCCGTCAATAAAAGCCCTGTGACTGCCGCCATAGTATGGTTCGAGTGCCAAAATATTCATACGACCATCTTATGCGTCCCGCCGGGCAAATCAAGCATCCTTTCCGGTTAAGGACGGCTCATTTTTCCTATTTAATTTTGACAACCGGTACATTTTACCATAGAGTGCCGAGCTTAAGTGGCAATCTTGAGATATCTTTGTAATAGTATGAAAAGGAAGGAATTCAAATGCTTTGGCTCAACAGACAATTGAAGTTCATAGATACCATAAAGATAGTTGTTCTGTTGATAATGTGTGCTCCCCTGACAGGCTGCTACGTTCTAACCGGCCAACGAGTATGGCATCAGACAGGGCCGGAAGTGACCGAATTATCAATGTTTGACGAGACGATGAAGAACTTCATGCTATCGAAGAAGATCTCGGCAGGCTCGTTGGCGATAACGTATCATGGCAAACTCGTTTTCGCACGAGGTTACACATGGTCAAAAGCAGACTCGCCGGTGACGGAACCTATTTCGCTCTTCCGAATAGCGAGCCTTTCCAAGCCGATCACGTCGGCCGGCATACTAAAATTAGTAGAGGACAAGCAACTGAGCCTGGATGATAAAGTTATCGATATTCTGCCGTTTGGAATACCTGAGGGAAAAATCCCCGATCCTAACCTTGGGAAGGTGACAATCCTTCATCTGCTTGAGCATCTTGGCGGCTGGGACAGTGACAAATCGTTCGATCCGATGTTCGCAAACGAGAAAATAAGCAAAGCCCTCGGCTCGCCACTGCCGGTGACTCAGGCTGATATAATCACGTTCATGAACGGT
>DAOVMB010000136.1 GCA_030630905.1 Sedimentisphaerales bacterium | reverse complement strand
GCTTTCATACGATGAAATTTATCGGTTTAATGCCATGTCCGCTTAACTTTTTTTGCCGCCATAAAAGCATTACATTCGATATAAACATAATGCCCAAACGCCGCTTTTGTTACATTGCCATTTAGGTCTGATAATCACTTCAATACCTATATAGACAGAAACGCCTCTTGAGCAGAAAATCGTTTCACCAACATCGGCAATATTTATGAATCGCCAGATAAAAAACCTGCCCTTAAGCAACATAATATAAGTTCTCCATGTCCCGTCTCCCGGCCGGGAAATGGGCTTTTCGACTACGACCGTTCGCATTGACTCAATCTGTTTTCTTGACTTTCGAGACTTTTTTCGGATTTCCCTGTAACTTTCTGGTATAATGGGCGTCTTGTATTTCATAAGGCCCGGTTCACGATTTGTGACAGACACGTTTACGAACATTTATTTATGGAGGTCCAGACAATGCTTAAGTCAAAACGTTTGAGAGATGTTGTTACTGTGGGGTTGTTAGTTCTGTTTATCTTCACCGTGGCACTGTGCGCGCAAAGTCCGGCAAACAACGAACTGCTTAAAATGATCCCGGCAAAGACTTTATTTTGCGTCCGAGTGAACAATTTCGACTATACTCTGAATCAAATAGACCAGTTCCTGGCCGGTGTCTCACCAATGCCTATGGGGGTCTCGATGCTGGTACGTATGCAGCTTGCAAATTTGCTGGGCAGCCCGCAGTTGACCGGCTTGAATACCAATGGCAGTTTCGCGGTGTTCGGCGTAACTATGCCAGGCGAGACAACGCAAACTAACGCAATCCCAAACATATTTATCGGTGTCCTTGCACCCGTTACGGATTATAAACAGTTTATCGAGGGTAATACAAATTGTACCCAGGCGGATGATAAAGGGATTTCTAAAATTACAATGAACGGGGACCCAGTAATGCTGGCTGCGAAAGCCGGCAATTATGCGCTCATGAGCTGGGCGAACGATTATGACAAGCTGGTTACAATGGCAACAGCAATTTCAGCCACCAGTTCAGCGGGGCTTGCCGCTACACTCGATGCCGCCAACGCGAAACAGGCAGAAACCGAACCGATCTGGACGTATGGTAACGTGCAGCAAGTATCCAAAACTTTCGGCCCAATAATCTCCGCTAAAATAGAAGAGATAAAAACAATGATGAAAAGCATAGAGGGCAACCAACCAGGTGCATCTCGTGCAAACATTCAGAACGTAATGGATATGTACGCCGGCATTCTTGAAGTGCTGATGAAGGAAACACAATCCGTGAGCATAGCAATCAATCCAAAGCCCAATGTTTTGAATATCACCAAAACTATCTCAGCCGTCCCCGGGACGGACATGGCGAAGATGTTGACGGCGAATAACTCATCGCAACAGGAAAATACGCTGCTGACATATCTTGAAGATGGAGCTATGGCAAACTTCGGAGCCATAATGAATACCGCCTTCTGGAAAAAGCTTAATGTCAGAAGCATCGATTTGTTCGCCATGATGGGTGGTGATAGTATAAGCGCAGAGGATATTACAGAATTCAAAACTCTTGCAACAAACATCACTGACTGCCTTGACGGCCCCGTGGCGTATTCGATTTCCAGCAATGCTAAAAGTAAGCCGCCTTTCGCAATTAAGTATGTTATAGCAGTTAAGGACGAGAAAAAATTCGATCAGATACTCGACAAAGCAATGGATATTATGAAAACCAGCGGCATTATGGATTTCTATAAGAGCATGGGAATAGAAACCAGCTTCAATATGAAGCGAGATGTCGACAGTTACAAAGGAATTTCAATAAGCTCAGCGAAGTTATCGATGAAATCCACCGATGCCAATTCGCCGCAGGCCCAGATGATAACCTCCATGTACGGCGACGGATTCGATTACCGATGGGGTATGGTTGACGGGCTTTTTGCCTGTGCCGTCAGCGGCGACGTCAATTCAACGATACGCGAATTGATTGACCAGGTCAAAACCGACAGCCCAAAACAAATCGGTGCCGAGATGAAAACCGCCCTATCGCTTCTGCCGGAAGCAAACAAAGCCGATTTCGTTATAACATGTAATGCCCTGCGATTATTCAAGATGGCAACATCGTTTGCCCCCATACCAATTCCGCCGATGGATATTCAGACCAAAAGCAATATCGTTATTGCGGGTAAAGCCGCTGACGGCGGGATGGTTGTGAAGATCGCCGTGCCAAAACAGCATTTAATTGAGATTATGTCTGCTTTTATGATGATGCAACGAAAAACAGCACAATGATTTAGTAACAGGCAAGTTCGGTAAACTTAAAAAGGAAGGCCAAGTCTAAATGGCCTGACCTTCCTGGTATTTTATTGCGTGCGTTTTACCGTGTGGCAGTCTATTTTAACCAGCCGCTTTTGCGAACGGTCCCGGGCGTCAGTTTCGAATATCTCTATCCTGGTTGGGACAAGGGGGCCTGACTTTTCAACTTCCTGATAGTCGTAGCCGCGTACGTATTGTATGGATTTTTCGCGAGCCGCCCCTGTGTTCAAACAGGCAAGCCGAATCATATCGACTAAAGAGCTGTCCCTGTCCTGATAGAAAACCGCTTCAGATATACGGGCGGCAGCATCCTTGTTTTGTCTGTCAATCGGGTAATACCATTTTCCCTGTATTTTGACCGGAGCGGACTGGATCGAATTACATTGTACCCCTACCGATCCGTCCAATAATCGTGCCGGGGCTGTTATAATACTCAATATCACTTCTGCAAAACAGCGACTCGGCACCGCTTTCGGCAGGGCATCAATTTGACCGGCCCCTCGCAGGACGTTAAATTGCCCATTCGAAAGTTTCCAGACAAACGCCCCTTGAGGCTCGTCGGCTGATATCTGAATGGAATTTAACCAGGGATGAACCTCGTAATGCTGCTCGGTCAGGTAGAAACTGCCGTCCGGCTGATAAAAAGTAACCACGCAATCAAGCTGCAGCTTAGTGGTCTTCTTCCAGGCATTCAATCCGCCCGTTGCTTTAATCGCCCGCGCCGCCTCATCGGACGGGACAGAAATCGATTGTACGGGCGGTTCGCGAACCGCCCCTACCGGACCACGAGCCAAAACATCCACGTCTTCTTCACGTTGTCGCTCACAACCTGCGAGGACGAAAACTGCTATAAGAACCAGGCAAATTATCTGGGACCCCATTTTGCAAAAAGGTCGCAAAATGGGAACCCTCTCTGATTTCCGATTTCTCATTTTCTCCAAGCCTCCTATTTCCGGTTATTCATCGCAATTCAGATTTGCAAGCTGCTCCATAAGAGCATATCGTTTTACCGCATCGTTACTTGCAAGTTTAATTAACTGTGCCGCAGCTTCCGGCTTTGACTGCTTCAGCGTTCGATAGCGATTCTCGCCATAAGCATATTCTTCGAAATCGATCGTCGGAGCTTTCGAATCGAGTTGCAGCGGATTCTTACCTTGTTCCGCAAGCCTTGGATCGAATCTATACAATGGCCAGTGCCCGCAGGCGACGGCCTTCTTCTGTTCATCAAGACCCAGCGTCATATTGATGCCGTGGGCGATACAGTGCGTGTAAGCAATAATCAGCGAAGGTCCCGGATACGCCTCGGCCTCGACGAATGCCTTGACTGTCTGATTCGTGTTAGCTCCCATCGCTACTTTTGCAACATAAATGTTGCCGTAGGTCATAGCCAGAAGTCCGAGGTCTTTTTTGGGCATCGGTTTTCCGGCCGCCGCGAACTTGGCTACCGCCGCTCTCGGCGTCGATTTGGACATCTGGCCGCCCGTATTGGAATAAACCTCCGTATCCAGAACCAGCACATTCAGGTTGACCCCGCTTGCCAGCGTGTGGTCCAGCCCACCGTATCCGATATCGTAAGCCCAGCCGTCTCCGCCCATCGCCCAGACGGATTTGCGGACGAGATAATCCGCTAAGTCTTGCAGATACCCACACTCGTCGCAATCGCCGGCGTCAAGTTGTTTTCTAAGCTCTTCCACCCGGGCCCGCTGTTGTTCGATCGCCTCTTGTGCCGGATCGTTGGCCAGCGTCGCCTCGCGGACCTGTCCAGCCAGTTCCTTCTTGACGCAGCCTTTCTCGGCGACCTTCTCCAGCAACCACAGTGCCCGCTCGGTGAATTTACTGACGGTCAGTCGCATTCCCATCGCGAACTCGGCCGCATCCTCAAACAGACTGTTGCTCCAGGTCGGGCCTCTGCCGTCGGCACGTGTCGTAAATGGCGTTGTCGGAAGATTGCCACAGTAAATCGACGAGCAGCCGGTCGCATTTCCGATGAACGCCCTGTCACCGAACAACTGGGTCAGCAGCTTGACATAAGCTGTCTCGCCGCAACCGGCACAAGCGCCGGAATACTCGAACAGCGGCTCAATCAACTGGCTGCCTTTGACACTTGCCGTTTTGAAGAGCTTCGGATCGGTATTCGGAATCGCAAGGAAGTACGCGTAGTTATCCCGCTCGGCCTCCCTGAGCGGCTCCTGCGTCGTCATGTTGATCGCCTTGCGTCCCGTGGGCTTTTTATCTTTGTCCTTCTCCTGCGCCGGGCAGGCCTGCACGCACGCTTCGCAGCCGGTGCAGTCTTCCGGAGCCACCTGGACGGTGAACTTCATCCCTGTAAAGTCCTTCCCCTTTGCGTCGGCGCTCTTGAATGTCTTCGGAGCGCCCTTAAGATAGCTCGGATCGTACGCCTTGATCCGTATTGCCGCGTGCGGACAGACAAAAGAGCATGTGCCGCACTGGATGCAGACGTCCGGCTCCCACGCCGGGATATTCACGGCTACGTTGCGCTTCTCGAATTTGGTCGTGCCTAACGGAAATTTACCGTCGTCCGGCATCTTGCTCACGGGAAGCTTGTCGCCGTGGAATCCCATCAGCTCGGCCGTAACATTCTTGACAAAGTCGAGAGCATCGTCGGGCACCAACTGCCGCATTTTTATCTTGCTCGTAACCTTGTCTGGAACCTTTACCTCATAGATTTTATCGAGTGCGGCATCAACCGCTGCGTTGTTCATCTCGACAATCTTCTCGCCCTTTTTGCCGTAGCTCTTTTTAATCGCGTCTTTAATCGCTACAACTGCCGTATCGAGCGGAATAATATTACTGATCTTGAAAAACGCCGTTTGCATAATCACGTTGATCCGGCCGCCGAGACCGAGTTCCTGAGCAATCCCGATAGCATCGATCACATAGAATTTCAGCTTCTTATCGATAATCTGCTTTTGGACTTCCTGCGGCAGCGTATCCCAGACTTCGTCCGGCCCGTGGCTGCTGGTCAGCAGGAACGGCGCACCCTCTTGCGCCGGCGTGAGCATATCGAACTGTTCCAGAAACACCGGGTTGTGACACGCAACAAAATCGGCCTTACTTACCAGATAAGGCCTTTGAATCAGCTTCTTTCCAAACCGCAGGTGTGACACTGTTACGGCACCGGCCTTCTTCGAATCATACACGAAGTACGCCTGGGCGTAATTGTCCGTTTGTTCGCCGATGATCTTGATCGAGTTATGGTTCGCACCAACCGTCCCGTCCGAGCCTAATCCATAGAACAGCCCCGAGAAATATCCTTCGTCAGAAACTGCAAAAGACTCATCCACATCCAGGCTCGTATCGGTTACGTCATCGATGATACCCACAGTGAATTCATATTTGGGCTTTTCCGCATCCAGATTATCGAAGACGGCCCTGGCCATCGCCGGCGTAAAGTCCTTGGAGCCAAGCCCGTATCGGCCGCCTACAATGACCGGATAGCCCTTGAAGGGAGCTTCGCCTTTGCCCATAGCCTCTCCAACGGCCGTTCGGATATTCATGTACAACGGCTCGCCAATGGATCCGGGCTCCTTTGTCCGATCCAGTACGGCGATTTTCGTCGTCGTTTTCGGTAGTGCGGCGATGAAGTCCTTCGTGCTAAACGGTTGGAACAACCGCACTTTCAGCAGGCCGACCTTCTCGCCTTTCGCGGCTAAGTATTCAACGGTTTCATGGGTTGTATCCGCTGCCGAGCCCATCAGGACGATGACTTTCTCAGCGTCTTTCGCTCCCACATAATCGAATAAATGGTACTGCCGTCCCACAATCTTTGCGAATTTGTCCATTGCTTCCTGAACAAGCTGTGGGGTGGCCAGATAGTACTTGTTCACTGTTTCCCTGCCCTGGAAGAAAACATCGGGATTCTGGGCTGTGCCGCTAATCATCGGCCTGTCCGGTGTCAGGGCCCGCGCCTTCTGCCGGGCAACGAGCTTCTCGTCGATCATCGCACGCATATCATCCAGTGTCAGTTCTTCGACCTTCTGCAATTCATTGCTGGTCCTGAAACCATCGAAGAAATGCAGGAAAGGCACACTCGACGCCAATGTCGCCTGCTGTGCGATCAGCGCCATATCCATAACCTCCTGAACGCTGTTTGAACAGAGCATTGCAAAGCCGGTCCCGCGACAAGTCATCACGTCCGAATGGTCGCCGAATATTGAAAGCGCTTGACAGGCTAACGCACGGGCGGAGATGTGAAAGACTGTCGGCAGAAGTTCGCCGGCAATTTTGTACATATTGGGAATCATCAGCAAAAGACCCTGCGAGGCCGTAAACGTCGTAGTCAAAGCCCCGGTAGCAAGTGCTCCATGCACAGCCCCGGCTGCGCCCGCTTCGGACTGCATCTCCGTAACCGAAGGAATCGTACCCCATATATTAGCCTCGCCTTTGGCAGTCCTTGCATC
>DAOVMB010000113.1 GCA_030630905.1 Sedimentisphaerales bacterium | reverse complement strand
CAATGGAGTAACAAAAAACCCAAACGTATCCTGCCAGTCTGGTCGAACACGCAGTGTGCCAACAACATGGTAATAAAATAAATTAGGAAGGCCACCAAAGCACCAATGTAGTTCTCAGCGATTACTTTCCATTCCATTGTGCCTTACCTCTTTATATTGAATATCGATTTTTTGCTCAGATTTGATACTTAACAATATTCTATTACGCAAATATCTTTTTCTCACTGCTCCCACATGTCTAAACAGATCTATTGCGCTCATACCATGTCAATTGCCTTTTGGAAATTTCCCAAGCTGGATTAAAGGCGGAAGTTGGCCTGAAATGCCAATTATTCCAAACAAGAAACAGAAGATCAGCAATAGCGATTTGCCGGAGTCTAGTTCTTTCGCACAAATCCATGATTCATAAAGACAACTTGAAATCGAGAGCGACAAAAAGCCGAATACGGAGCATATGAAATGGAAGATTGCATCCTCCACACATCTTATCACTATAATCTCCTTCTTCGACCATTTTCGTGTCACTTCTGCCGGTAATTGTTGGTTTTGTTGGTTTGCATAAATCCACTGAACCATAAATCCTCGGTATGCATGGTAACAACTTAGTATTATGGCTAGTAGATACCAGGCGATATCAACAAGAATCGACATTCTTCACCTCCGCTTAAGAAACACTCAATTAAACATTTTGCATAACTATGCCCACCTATGTCCACCGGCCCATGTGATGTAGGCTTTGGCACAATCACAAGTTTACATAAAGTCTGATTGTTTTGTCAAGGGTTGCTGGTAGTTTTTTCTTTGTCTCCGCTCAGTCCTAATGGGCTTTAGGGCCGGGACTACTGTTTCTTTCCATGAAAGAGTTCGCTTCCTACGCTGGGGTAAACCCGTCGCTTGGCCGGTGGGGTCGGATTTTTTACCGCCGGCCAGTGTTCAGGTTGGGGCTCGGGGCCTTCTTTGGCCAGGGCAGTAGGTTAGGTGTCACCCATTACCGGTTCGTCGTGGATGTTTTTGCCCTCGACGGTCCAGCTAAAACTCGATGGGGATGCCGTTGAACTTTATAAGAATACTCCTTTGCTTTTTACTGCTCCATATAATCCAGGACCAGATAAGACAGCGCTCTGACGCCGAGCTTCAAAGCGCTTTCATCGATATAAAAATCCGGCGAATGGTGCGGCGCCGCCTCTTCAGGTTTCTTGCCTTTCGGCATTCCGCCGAGGAAAAAAAACAAGCCGGGAATCTGCTGCTGGTAAAATGAAAAATCCTCCGCCCCGGTGATCGCCTTAATCAGATCCACGTTTTCGGCGCCCGCAGCCGCCTTCAAGGAAGGCAACATCATAGCCGTCAGCCCAGGATCGTTATATGTCACCGGATAGCCTCTGCTAATCCGAACATCCGCAACCGCCCCGGCACTTTCGGCAATTTTCGTAACGGTCAGTCGAATCTTTTCATGAATCTTATCCTGCATCTCGGTATCGAGCGTCCGGATGGTGCCGATCATCTCGACCTGATCGGGTATAATATTGCTCCGTACACCGCCGTGAATGCTCCCAATGGTGATGACCGCCGCGTCTTCCGTAAGCTCCGTCTGCCGGCTAATGATTGTCTGCAGCCCCATGATAATCTGTGCCGAAACTGTAATCGGGTCCACGCCCGTCCATGGCGTGGAGCCATGCGTTTGCTTACCTTTGACCGTGATTCGAAGGCCGTCGGAGCTGGCCATTGTGCTCTCGGGACGATAGCCGATCGTGCCGACTTCCTTTAGAGCCCAAACATGTAATCCGAAAATAACGTCCACTTTCGGATTTTCCAGCACTCCTTCCTTGACCATTAGTCTAGCACCACCCTCTTCTCCTTGGGGGGCGCCCTCTTCGGCCGGCTGGAAAATGAACTTCACACTGCCCTTTAGATCATTTTTCATCGAACAAAGTATCTCGGCAACACCCATTAGAATGGCCATGTGCGTATCGTGGCCGCAGGCGTGCATCACTCCAACATCCTGCCCGTTGTATTCGGCTCGTACCTTGGAGGCAAACGGCACATCGACGCGTTCGGTGACAGGCAAGGCATCCATGTCCGCACGAAGCGCAACAATGGGCCCCGGCTTGCCGCCTTTCAACAAGCCCACAACACCGGTATGCGCAATCCCAGTTTTTACTTCCAAACCAAGATGCGTCAGGTGCTCTGCAACCTTTTTTGCCGTCTTAAATTCCCTGTTTGAGAGTTCCGGAAACCGATGAAAATGACGCCGCCATTCGATGACCTTCGACTCAATCCGATCCGCCGACCGATTGACCTGTTCTTTCAGAGTTCCATCAGCACGAGCCGTTGTGAAATTGATGACAACCAGTAAACACCAAAGAATGCGTATCATAGCCTTATGCTCCTTCCATTAAATTTAATATCGTTTTGCGATAGACTCTTCTCATAGATTTCTCGGCTGCGCTCGGAATGACAACGCACAACCGTCATTTCGACCGGAGTGTCCCTTATGGACGCGTAGAGGAGAAATCTGTTTCAAAAAGTTTTGCGAGACTTCTCAAGATTCTTCTTCGTCAGGATTTGACCTTTAGTGTAGAACAACTCAACACGGAACTGACTGTTCCAAGTATTATTTATCTGACAACACAGGCGCAAGCCTAATCCGCAGCGATCTAATTTTCGCTTAACAAGTGCACTATGAACCAATTGGAAAAAGGGCCATATCCTTTACGGCGGCTTCAATTTCTTCGAAGCTGATCGTTGATCAGTCTGCAATACGTTGAATGGGCCTACACCTTTCCGGCATCAGGTACCTGGAATCCGGGGCGATTGGCATCTTTCAACAACTCGTTGGCTTCAGCGGCGAACTGGCCCGTGTGACGCTCGGTTTTAGGGTCGAAGGTCAGCCATGGCCCCACGATGTAGTTAGTTCCGTCTTCCGGAAGGCCGACTCCCTTGCTCATGATATCGTGGAGTTTCATGAAATGCTCGAAAGCATCTGTGTTGTCACCGAAACGACCCGCCCTGGCATTGAAAGGCACGCTCTTGCCCAAACGATACGAGTTGTTCATAAGGTGGCCCAGAACGCATCCCCGGTGCGCATCCTGGACATTGCCGTTGGCCATCTTCGGATCACCGGCCCGACAGGCAGCGATGAAACTGCCCCAGTTCCCTCCGGGGGTGACATGACCACGCGGAATGTCAATCTTTTCTCCAGTATCACTACCCTTGGGGTAGTATTTGTTCTTGATGATCTTACCGCCATCCTCGAAATAGTACTCGTTTTCGACCTGGCGTACATAGCCTTCATGGTTGACGTTGCGAACATTGAAGAAGACAAACTGCCCATTGGGGTATTCTGCAATACCGAACATGGTGTTTGGCGTCTCACCCTGATCGTTCCATAGGAAGCGTCCGCCGAGCGCCATGGCGCGGATGGGATGTGTTAGCCCCTTGTCCAATGCCCAGTAGGCCATATCGAGCTGGTGGGTGCCTTGATTGTTCATGTCGCCGTTGCCTGTTTCCCAGAACCAGTGCCAGTTGTAATGGACGTAGTTGGCGTGGTATTGATCGATTATCGCCGGACCCCGCCAAATATTCCAATCCAGATTCGGTGGTGGTGCGGAAGGACTTTTGAAACCGATGCCGCTCCGCGGCTTGCAGCAGTACCCATACGAGATCTTCATCTTTCCGAACTTGCCGGACCGTATGAGATCGTGCAGGCCGGCATTACCGGCGCTGCTGCGACTTTGGGTTCCGTGTTGAATGACCACGCCGTATTTCTTTTGGGCCTCCACGGCGACGCGACCCTCCACGACATCATGGCTTAGGGGTTTTTCCACGTAGACATGTTTGCCGGCCTGGGCAGCCCAGATGGTAATGAGCGAATGCCAGTGATTCGGCGTGGCAATGGAAATTGCATCGAGATTCTTATCGTCGAGTGCTTGGCGAACATCCGTTACACCCTGACAGGTAAACTTGCCTTCGGTCTTATCTTTAAGATACTTCAGCTTCTGTGCCAGTACCCGCTTGTCGGGATCAATAATGTAGGCGACTTCTACATTGTCCTGGTCCAGCCAGCCCTTGATGTGACTTCCGCCTCGACCGTTTACGCCTGCTACGGCAATACGTAGACGGTTATTGGCGCCTGAAGCACGGGCGATGGATTTGGTGCCGCATACAGCAAACACAGTTCCGGCGGCTAATGAGTCTTTTAGAAATTTGCGTCTGGTAGTTTTTAACATCTCATGAACTCCTAATTAAATGGCCTTAAACCATTTGTGAATAATTAATGTTCCTAATGCTATCTATGTTCAGCATTTTGTATCTTAGCTCAATTACGCCACTGAGCTTCTTTTCCAATAGAATATATAATCTGTCTCGAAAACTCAAGATATCCAATTTAATTTTAAAAATATTTCAGACACACTGATGGCAAAAATACAAATTCATAATATCTCCTTAATTATATCTCTCAGTGGGAAGAATATGTGTAGTTTTATCGTTTTGTAAATGGCTGTTCGGAAATAAGTTAGCGGAGTATCAGATCACTATCGTATGTTTAAAAGGATTGACAGACTGGCCTGAATTACATATATTAAGAAAAGGCCGTGGTTCTTATCGCGAGGATACTAAATTGTCTTTGCTCCGAAGAACATCAAGTACCCGCGACCATATACTCTTGTGAGGTGTAATCGTGTGCAAGAAGGGTTTCACACTCATCGAACTGCTGGTAGTTATTGCGATTATTGCCCTGCTGATGGGAATAATCATGCCGGCCCTTAATTCGGCCAGAGACCAGGGGCGCAGAGCAGCCTGTATGAGCAATATGCGCCAGGTGGGCCTGGCTCTAACGCTTTATCAGAATGAGTACGAGAAAACTCCCCCGAAGACCCATGCGGTTTACGACTACGCCAGCCCTGCCGCTCCGGATAACGTCCTGAAGCTGTTGCGACCCTTTGGGTACGCCGAGGATCCGAACCGGCCAACACCCGTATATGCCTGCCCGGCTCTCAGGCCTAATCCGAATCCGGCCTATGCTCCCTCCCGCGTAAGCTGCACCGGGTACCTGGTCAACTCCGTCGTGATGGGCCGGGCGGTAGCGTCGATTCCCAGCCCCGGCAGAATCATCGCCATGCAGGAGGGATGGGCACTTTCCAACCATCTCTGGGTCCAGCCTGAGCCTAACAATCGCTCCATAGCCGTCCTGCAGGGGCGGGAGCCTACCCGGTATCAGGAATGGCACATGTTCGCCAGCCAAAGCGATCACTCATCATGGTTTACTAAGGAACGCCGCGAGCAGACTTCCAATGTCCATAGCAAGGGCGGTAACTTTGTCTTTTGTGACGGCCATGCCGACTACAAAAAATACTGGGATCGCGAAAGTGGGGATTACGGGCTTATTCATCCCTTAACGAAAACCAGTGTTCCCTACGAACCGACTCGGGCAAGCACAACACTGGGTCTGGATGCAGCATTTTAACGTAGGTGAGATATAATGACTCCATCGAATTCTTCGATCTCGGCGCCCGCTGGCGTAGGTCTGTACGGCCTGCCGAAAAATCCTTTACTGTTATTGGTTCTTCCGGCGATGGTTTTTTTGCTTTTCAGTTGCGGCAAAGATCCTGAATCGGGTGCTACTGTCGAACTGGCCGCCAGTTTTGAAGGCTCGCCGGCCAGGGAGGATGTTGTTAAAGCCAATGCCGCTTTCGAGGAAGGCCGCTACAAGGATTCGCTTCAACTGCTGCATAAAGTAGTGAGCAGCGGAGAATTGACTGAGCGTCAGAAAAAGGCAATGGCGGGTATTGTCGGCCGGGTCCTTCAGGCCGTACATGAAGATCCCCAGCTTTCCAGGGATAAACAGCTCCATAATATGATGCAGTTGCTGGTCCTGAGAACCATGGGCGAGACCTGAAAATATTATGCAAGCCTATCTTTCTTACCAAAGTGTAGCCGCTACTGGGACGTCGCTGCGTGCTTCAAGACGGATCGCATCCTTGGTGCAGACGGAACGGCAGATCCCGCACCCATAGCATTGCCTCTGGTCTATCACGGCCTTTTTGTTTGCAACACTATAAGATATGGCGCCGAATTGGCAGACGCGCATGCACTGGCGGCAGCCGTTGCACTGGTCGGGATCGACCGAAGCAACATACTCTGCCCGGAACATAATGGGAATTCCTTGTGTCACTGTGCAGCGCATCGCCAGACAATCTGAGCGATCGCAGTTGCACACTCCTGCGATGAAGGGGGCGTGAAAGGTCCAAACGCTGTGACAAAGACCTTCCCGCTCATGGCTGCGTAGAGCAGAAATGGCTTCGTCTTTGCTGAGCCTCTCGAATCCGTCTGTATCGGGCCCATGAAGAAAGCTTCTGTCAAGGCCGCGGACGATTTCGCCGAATCTTCCTCCGTCCGGTGCGATGCTGACCCCATAGCAGTAGCGTTTCTCGCTGCCGAGCGTGATGTGGCGGCAGATGCAGGCCACACGAACAATGGAGTTCACAAAGCCGAAGATTTGCTCGATGTCCTCAATCGGCACGACCTGCCCATAATGGACCTTCTTCATTTTTCTGCTGATTAGCCTTCCGACGATGGCCCGTATGAAGCTCGGAGCCTTTTCAAGTTTTTTTAAACGGTCAATACCTTTTTTGTGTGACTCAATATCTGTAAAGAAACTCTCGATATACTTTCGCCGGCGAACGTCGCTCAGCAGGTCGTCGGAGTAATTTTCCGCCTGTAAGTACCACTTCTTGCCCTCGCCGTGCTTCAAGCAAAACTCACACATAATGTGGTCCTCCGGAATATCCGTATTTCACGGCACCTGCTCCCATGCACCTGTCCATCAATACGCGGCACCATCTCCATAATACACGGCCGTCGAGCCGATGGCAAAAGGTTTCCGTTTGATCCCCGAGTATGGAGCTAAAATCGCTGACTTGGGCCTTTCCCCTAACCAAATACCTCATTCTGTGCCAATTCTGCTGACGGGAAACATGTCCGACTATTTGCCGCTGAGCCAGGTTGGGCCATGGTTGATATCGACTTTGAGCGGGACGTCTAGCTTTATGGCGCCGGTCATTTGCTCCGCGATCCATTTGGCGTGCCTGTCGGCTTCGGCGGCGGGAACCTCGAATAACAGCTCATCGTGAATTTGCAGCAGCATGGAGACGGGCAGATTTTCGGCGTCAATTTTCCGCTGAATCGCCCGCATCGCGACCTTGATTTG
>DAOVMB010000390.1 GCA_030630905.1 Sedimentisphaerales bacterium | reverse complement strand
GTTAGTTTTCCAGGTCATTATATCATGAATTCGGTTCAGGTGGAACTCTCGAATTTCTCCATCAATAATACGTCCATATCCGACCGCGGTTCATCATCGCGCTAATTCTATGTGTTCTTTATAATGCTCATCGTCGGTGTTGGGAAAATCTCTTCTATAGTGGACTCCCCGGCTCTCCCGGCGTTGTTGGGCGGATTGGGCTATAAGCAGAGAGGCGGTGAGCATATTCTGACATTCCCAGCCATCGGGCGAGTCGAAGATTTTGTCCATCACGTACCTTTGCCAGAATCTTATAATTTCCTGGACCTCTGAGAGGGGCTGGTCCAGGCGAGTAATGCCGACGTTTCGCCACATGAGTGCTCGAAGCGAGTTCCTGACGTCGTCGGCATCCAGCCGTGTACGGTCCGAATGGGGGATCTGATATTTTATCAGGGGGTGCTTGAGATGGGCGACGGTTACTTTTTTCTTTTGCGAAACCTCCTGCCCTGCGATTTTTCCAAATACCAGCCCTTCGAGCAGCGAGTTGCTGCCGAGCCGGTTTGCGCCGTGCAGGCCGGTAGAGGCGATTTCGCCGCAGGCGTAAAGACCCTCGATGCTCGTTTTGGCCGAGAGGTCGGTTTTTACGCCGCCGATCATATAATGGGCGCTCGGCCGCACCGGGATCAGGTCGTTAGTGATGTCGATATCGAAACTTTCGAGCAGCTCGTTAATCCAGGGAAATCTTTTTGCGAAATACGCTTTTTCGAAGTGCCGGACATCCAGATAGACATGCGTCGATTCGGTTTTTCGCATCTGGGCCAGGATTGCCCGGCTGACAATATCGCGCGGAGCAAGCTCGGCGGCTTCGTGGTATTCCTTCATAAAACGCCGGTCTTTGCTGTCCAGCAGGATCGCACCTTCGCCTCGAAGCGTTTCGCTAATCAGGGCGCGCGTGGCGCCTGCTATGTAGAGCGTCGTCGGATGGAACTGTACTAGCTCCAAATCCCTCAGCACGGCGCCGGCCCGGTAAGCCAAAGCGATGCCGTCACCGGTAGCGGCTTCCGGATTCGTAGTTTCACGATAGAGCCGGCCCGCTCCGCCGGTAGCCAGAATCGTATTTGCGGCCCAGATGATTTGTGGTCCTCTCTTACGTTCGTAGCCGATGATTCCCACGCACATATTGTCGTCGTCGGTGAGCAAATCAATCGTGAAGAAATTCTCCAGTATTCTTATGTTGGAATTCCGTCTGGCTCGTTCTATCAATGCCTCAGCAATCGCCCGTCCGGTTTCGTCGCCGTGAGCGTGAGCGACACGGGGGTAGCTGTGACCGCCTTCGAGTGTAGCGGCGATATGGTTTTCTTTCAGATCGAATTCGGTGCCCCACCTGAGCAGTTGCTCTACAAGTTCCGGTCCCCGGCGAATGACCAGATCAACGACGCCTTCATCACAGATTCCGCAGCCGGTTTTGAGCGTATCGGCAATATGTGATTCGAATGTATCTGCTTTATCGAGCACCGAGGCAATGCCGCCCTGGGCTTTGAAGGTGTTGCTGTCTTCGGCGTTACCCTTGCAGACGATTACTACGCTGTGGCGTTCGGCTGCTTCGAGTGCGGCACGAAGACCCGCGATACCGGCCCCTATCACCAGACAGTCAGTAAAAAGCTGGTGCGCGGAGATAGAGTCAACATTTACCAGATAGCGTCTGAATTCCGATTTTTCAGCCATAATTTTAATGCTCGATAACACTTAGGGCGTTTCGGTTTTGGGCTCCTTGCGGCTAAGGGCAACCTGATCCGTAAATACTCTCTCGTCGTCGGCATACTTGAGAACGAATGCCTGAAGCTCTTTTGTCGATCCTGTCAGAACAAGCCTGTCGCCGACAGATGTATGTTCGGCTGCGCTCGGATTTTCCTTAAGCAGCTCTTCCATTTTGGATTCTAACGTTAATCGCAATTTCAACTGGGGTTCTATGGAGTCTACCTTCACAAACGTATGAGCGGGTATCAGGAATAAAGAGTTATAGGGCCAGTCCATCTTGTTCGGGTCTTCCGGTTCCCAGGGCAATTCACTCGGAAAAATATCCAGGAAAAGCCTGTTCTGCAGTTTCACCATGTGTGCCACAAACGAACCTTTCTTTCCATCCTCATCGGTGAAAATCAATTTGTATGCGTTTTTCGGTTCGTCGATACGCTTGAATTCCCAGGTGGTATTGGGGCTGTTTGCGTCATCCACCCACGTGCCGTACAGTTTTTTCTCCATCACGACGTCTTTTTCCGTATAAAGCGGATGCAGCGATATGACGGGCACACAGCCGCCTAAAAGAACAGCGAGCATGTAAAAGAGAAACTTTTTTGTCTTCATTTTTCGATCTCCTTTAAATATTGACTATTTTGTGTCAAACCGCTATCT
This sequence comes from Sedimentisphaerales bacterium, assembly GCA_030630905.1. GTDB lineage: Bacteria > Planctomycetota > Phycisphaerae > Sedimentisphaerales > Anaerobacaceae > JAFGPJ01. Next base: position 1,222 of record DAOVMB010000390.1, on the reverse strand, counting down.
ACAATTATCATTTTCTGTGATCAAAGGCCAATTGTCAATTGCAAAGAGATGCCAAAACCGATAAATTGCGGCTGTTAAAAGCTCTACGTAAATAATCGGAAGAATTTTAATAAAGGATGATGTGCATTGGATTTGGACTTATTTGGTTGGATTGTAATTGCTGTTTGTGCTGTGATGGTTGGAACGACCAAGACGGGGATTCCCGGGCTTGGAATCTTAGTGGTGCCCCTGATGGCGTTGGTTCTTCCGACGCGACAGTCAACCGGGATATTGCTGGGCATCCTGGTTCTGGCGGATTTGTTTGCGATCACGTACCACAGGCGCAATGCCAGGTGGGGGCACGTGCTGCGTTTGCTTCCAGCGGCTCTGGCAGGGATTGTGGCGGGATACTTCGGCTTGAAGTTCGTCAACGACCAGCAGCTCAAGCCGATTATCGGGGGAATCGTTCTGGTAATGTTGGGCGTCAGTTACTGGCGGAACAGAGCCAGAGGCGAAGATACACCGGTTCCGACACAATGGTGGTTCGCCGTCGCGCTCGGATTCATGGCGGGGATTACGACGATGATGGCCAACGCCGCCGGGCCGGTCATGATTATTTATCTGCTGGCGATGCGGCTGCCCAAGGTCGAATTTGTGGGAACCGGAGCGTGGTTCTTTTTCGTTGTTAACTGGCTTAAGGTGCCGTTCAGCGCCAATCTGGATTTAATGACGGCAGAATCCGTGAAACTCAATTTGATGATGCTGCCGTTCATCGCCATCGGGGCGGTTGCGGGAATATTCCTGCTAAAACGCATCCCACAGAAGGCATTTAACGTTATAGTGCAGATTCTGGCCGCCGCGGCAGCTATCAAACTCTTATTCTGAACAAAAGCCCGCCAAGTTCACTAAATAGTTACCGTTGCAGAAAACGAAAATCGACGATGTCACCCCTGCGAAGTATGTGTTTAGCCAGTCGAGATTTCCTTGTGGCACGGCCATCTTGGCCGTGTTTTCACGGGCTGGAAGCCCGTGCCACGCATAGAAGCCGCTGAATCAGTTATCCGGCTAAACACATACCCTGCGAAAGCAGGGGTCCAGAGCGAAAAACTGGATTCCCGCTTCCGCGGGAATGACAAATACTTTATTCGCAACAGGAACTAAATAGAATTGCGTTGCAAAATTGTGGTCAAGGAACGATGATTGAAGTTATGCATGGGCGTCAGAGTAAAGACAAATTTAGCGC
>DAOVMB010000482.1 GCA_030630905.1 Sedimentisphaerales bacterium | reverse complement strand
GAGCCCTGGCGAGCAGACCAGGGTATTTGACCAGATTCTGGACGGGAATGTGGAAGTACTGGACAGGGTGAAAGCGGAAAACCCGGAACTGGAAAGCGCTTTACTCTCCTTGTTGAACCTAAAGGGGCAATCCCCTGGCTTGCTCAAGGACCTGAAGGCGCTGGCTGCCCGGAGTTTACCTGAAATCGGGCCGCATCTGGATGATTTTATCAATACGGTTGCCGAGGGCATGAAAATGGTTCGCCAGATCGATCATCCCAGCCTTAAGATTCATCTCGACGTCAAGGCGATGTGCTCGGAGCCGACGCCGGTACCCGAAGTTATCCGTTCGGTGAGCACCGACGATATCGGTCATTTTCATGTCAATGATGCCAACCTTTACGGCCCCGGCATGGGCGATGTGGATTACGCTCCCATTGCCGAGGCGATCAAAGACGTCGGTTGGGACAAGTGGCTAAGCGTCGAAGTCTTCAAATACGACCCCGACCCCGAAACCATCGCCCGCAAGAGTATCGAGTACCTGCAGAAATTCTGGCCGAACAACATTTGATATTTGGTTTTCTTACAGCATTCGGGCTTTGAGATATTTCTTGGCGCGGTGAAATCGAGCGCGGGCCTTTTGGGGCGTGGTGCGTGTCAGTGCCGCGATCTCGGTATAGGGCAACTGTTCGTAGTAACGAAGGCGAAGAATATCCTTGTGCTGCCGGCTGAGTTGCTCGACCACTTCCGAGAGCTGTTGAAGCCTCTCGGCGTGAATGGTCGCTTCCAGAAGGTTGCCGCCGCCTGCCCGGGTTTCGTATGACTGATTCCGAAGAAATGAGGCCTTCCCGGATGACCGATGCCGGCGTCGTCTGAGATTATCCTGAAGCTTGCTCCAGGCGATGCGAAACACCCACGGCCAGAATCTCCGCTTGTCCCGCAGGCAGGCGACTTGCCCGACCATAGTCAGCAGTGTTTCCTGGAGCACATCCTCGGTCTGATCGTGATTAAAGGTAGTGCGGAATACGAACGGATACAATCGCTCCCTGACGATGACGGCCAGCCGGCCCATGCTCCTCCGGCTGCCAAGGCGGGCCTCGGACAGTAGCTGCTGGATATATTCGTTATCTTCATTCATATATACCGCCCTCACTCCTAATAAAGGCAGGCAGCTCGTCAGAAGTAACAAAAATATCCAAAGTGTGAATAAGCCTAAAGTTGCACACAAAAAAAATCAGATGCTAATCTTTCTCGCCGTTATTGGCCGACATCTTCCGTGCGAGACCCTGGCAGCTCTCACAATTGCATACACCAACCTGCCTTAGATGGGACGTCCCGGCAAGCTTCTTGGTCTCGACCAGCTTCGCTCCCTTGGTTTCCATCTTGCGAAGCGCCAGCTTTGCATCTTTATTGTTATGTGTACCCACTGCATCAACTATAATAGTAACCCTTTTACCTCTCTGGAGCAATCCAAGTGCAGTCATCTTAACGGCGCCTTCGAGACTGGCGCCGACCAGAATGAACTCATTGGCTCGTACTTCGCTCAGCAGCCTGTCAATTCGGGGCTCATCAAACGGATCGACGCAGCGCTTGTGTAGAATGATCTGCCTGTGCTGCCGGAGCATATCCCTCGGCAAATCAGTATTGCCGTCCGCTGCAAAAATTAACCGGTCGTTAAGCAGCGTGTAACGTACCTTCTTTTGGCCATCCGTGCCGTCGATGCAGTAACCAACGGTACTTTCGCCGTTATTGTCGGGATAAACCTCGGCAGTAGAAATGATAGGGATATGTTGAGACCTCGCCCAGGCCATCACCCTGCGAATATGCGCCAGAACTCTCCTGTGGTTCCTGATACAAGCCTTGCCCCCTGCTAATAGAAAGTCTTTTTGCGTATCGATATCGATGAGAATTTGTTTCCGGCGTGATTTGACCAACTGTAGAATCATTTTCAGACTTCCTTCTCTGGCTTCTGCGATTCTGTCCTATAATGAATACGCATCGACCAACAATCGAGTTCACAGCCTCTTATCGAACAGTCCCGGCATACACTTTAATAGCAATGAGACTGGAAAAAGTTTCAAACTTCGCTAAAACGCCCGTTTTCAGGTATAATGGCGCCCGCCGATGCTCGTTACTATTTTGATGTGTGTTGTTTAGAACGGATTTAACGAATGGCCCGAATCTTACGGGATTATCCTGGAATTTCGCTGAAAGCCGAGGATCTGGACGGTAAAATTGATTTTGTTCGGATTTTCGGACGTCCCGGCCCAATCCATATAGAAATCGGCGCCGGCAAAGGAACCTTCCTGCTCGGCCAGGCCGCGGCCCAGCCCAGCGACAATTTCCTCGGTATCGAATGGGCCCGCAAATATTATCGCTACGCCGTCAATCGCATCGGCCGGTGGGGCCTGACGAACGTGCGGATAATGCGCACCGATGCCGCCGAGTTTCTGGCCGATTCGGTGCCGGATGATTCAGTCGATTGTTTCCACATCTACTTCCCCGATCCCTGGCCCAAAAAACGTCACCATAAAAGACGCTTTGTCTGCCTTGCCAACCTGGAACATCTAATCCGATGCCTGAAGACGGCCGGACAATTACGTATTGCAACCGACCACGCCGATTACTTTGAACAGATAAAGATGGTTTTAGCCGCCCGGAGTGATGCGCTCGAGGAAATCGATTTTGTCAAGCCCGCCGGCGCAGAATCCGGAGAATGGGTCGGCACAAATTTCGAACGAAAATACATCAAAGACCAAAGACCAATCTACACCATCGCTGTGAGAAAAATATAATGGCCTTTTTTGAACTTTGTTTGGATTAGCTATCTTTCGTATATAACCTCGCCACGTTCAATTTCGTCCATGAAAATTTCGCCTTGTACACCGGCTTTCAAGGGCAGGATAT
>DAOVMB010000071.1 GCA_030630905.1 Sedimentisphaerales bacterium | reverse complement strand
TTTATCTTAGCGGCAATCGCCGACGAAGGGATTCCAGCACAAACGATCGCGCCGAAGTTCACCGGCCGATTTAACAAAGGCGTGGATTACGTCGGTGACGTCACCGCTTTTGCGAAGGAGTTCGAAGAAGACCTGGCGGTCGTCGCTTTTGCAGTTGGAGAATTCGGCCTGCCCGAGAACCTCAAGCTCAGCATTCATTCCGGCAGCGATAAGTTCTCAATTTACGCACCTATCGCCGAAGCTTTGAAGAAATTCGATGCCGGGCTGCACATCAAGACGGCGGGAACAACCTGGCTCGAAGAGCTGATCGGCCTGGCAATGGCGGCTCCGGACGGCTTGTCAATCGCAAAAGAAGTCTATGCCAAAGCTCTGCACCGATTCGGCGAGCTTTGCGGGCCTTATGCCACCGTCATCGATATCGACACGACAGAGCTGCCCACCGCAGAGCAGGTGGACACATGGGACGGTCTGAGTTTTTCCTCAGCGCTAAGGCATGACCAATCGTGCGAGCAGTACAATCCCAACTTCCGTCAGCTTCTGCACGTCGCATACAAGATCGCCGCGGAGATGGGGACGCGCTTCTCGGATGCACTGGACAGACATGAGGCCGTCATCGCGCAGAACGTGGCGGAGAATATTTATGAGCGGCACGTAAGACCCGTCTTTATGGAGTACCGTTGAGCCAGTTGTCGGCGAGGATTTCGAGGTCGGTAAAACCGACAGAGCCGGAATTATCGAAGTCCGTGCCCTCACAGTAATAATTCGCAGCGTTGCACATATCATCCAGCCAGTGTTGCGCGAAAAAGGCAAAATCAATGAAATCGACGCCATCCGGACAGCGAAAATCAGCAGCAGGAATCTGCCACAGCAACACGGGATAATTCATCCCATCACAGATTGTCCAGATGTCCCTGAAGTCCCAACCGACATCGCTAAAGGTAGTAATTGTCTGCATTTCGACGGTCGTTTTGCCCGTTCCGCCAGGACTGGTTGACCAGCCGCTGGTTTGGGTATCCCAGAAGCAGTGCGTTGCACCGCCCAAGACACGTACATATCCGGTGAATCCACCGACGTACTGATCGCCTGAAACACTGCCCGTTGAATAACATTTGTAGGCTCTGCCGCGTTCGATTTGTCCGACCAGCCCGCCTGAGTACGTACCCCCATTGACACTGCCGGTGGCATAGCAGTTATTGACTACGCTTGTTTCATCGCTTGTTCTGCCGGCCAGGCCGCCGACATCTCTATGTCCCGAAACACTGGCTTTTGAATAAGACGCGTTTACGGTACTATTGTCAATCAGTCCGATCAGTCCGCCGACATACGAATCGCCAATGACACTGCCGGTCGAGTAGGATTTGTTAACTCTGCCGGTACACGATCCCACAAGCCCGCCGATATAGTCGTCGCCCGAGACGTTGGCGCCCTTTACATAGCAACTGGTGATAGTGCCCGAATCCAGATAGCCTGCCAGCGCGCCGACATGGCTTCCTTGTGCAAAGACATCAGGATTAATCAATCCCAAATTTATGACTTGGCCGGTCACATACCCGAAAAGTCCTGTGTACCGCTGGCGCGCCGAAGCCAGGCTGAAGTTGGAGATTTTATGGTCGTTGCCGTCAAAAATACCGGTAAAAGACTCGGTCATTGTCCCGGTGCCGATGATATTATACGCGGCGTCGGTGTATTCGCTCAAGTCGATATCAGCTCTGAGTTGGAAGTGCTTGCTCCAATCACCTCGTGAAGCCCCGATAGTATTCATCTGCTCGGCGGTGCGAATCAGATACGGATCGTTTTGCGTTCCGGTCCCGCCGCCGTATTGGGCCTGAGCCGCCGGGCAAAAGAAACAAAGAGCCAACAACATAAAGAACGGTATCGTTTGCTGGTTGTGGTTGTATTTCCCGCCGAACCTGTACAGGCCGAGAGTATTGCCTAAACTGCACATATCTTGCCCTCCTTCTTCAAAACGAACCGGCTAATTTATGCTACTTTTAAACACCGAGTATACCACTTGCAGAAGCCGCAGTCAAGCATTTTTTGGGACCAAGCCACTCGCCAACGACAATTTATTCAAGCGGTTCGATATAGACGTTGCGGTACTCAATCGGGGTTCCTTCGCTCTGAAGGCAGATTTTGCCGGATTTTGCCGAACACCTGGTCGCCACATTCTGCAGGACGCCGTTCACCACGACGACAATCCAGTCGTCCTTACAGATGATATCGTATGCGTTCCACTGGCCCGGGGATTTTTCACTGCTGTCTTTGAGCTTTAAGGTCCTGCGCCCTTTGACCCGTTTGCCTCCTTTTGCGTGCTCGGCGGTTTCAAGCCCGCCTATGACCCAGAAATCGCCCGCGTTACCCGAATACAACTGGCATTCGAGACTCTTAGGCCACACTTTGTCCTCATCGCTCATGTGAACGAGGACGCCGTTGTTGCCGCCTTTTGCAGGCCAGCGCCACTCGATGTGGAACAGGTAATCGGCATAGTCTTTCTCGGTCCGCATATACCCGGCAGGTTTGCCCTCGCAGCGAATCAAACCATTCTTAACAGACCACGTCTTCGTAACGTCGTGGTCCGGTTCGCGCGTGTACAGCTTCCATCCGGCAAAATCCCTGCCGTTCCACAGCATCGTCTTCTCTTTAGGCACGATTGGCTTATTCTGCACTTCCGAAGCGCCTGTCACAACAACCAGCAGAGCTATCGTCACAGCCAGTGCCGCGATTACCGGCATGTAGCGTTTCATTGGTTTCTCCCTTCAATTTAATAAACTTTTCGTTTCAACAACGAACCATGAACACCCTTATGATTTCAAATCAGTTGTGTCTTGCCAGGAATCGCCACCGGCCTCATCTCTAAATCGCCGAACTCATACTTCGGCGGGCTGAGGTCCAGCTTCGAGGCGTTCATCGCCCAATCCCACTTCAGGGCGCGCCCGGTATAAGCGCTCATCCGCCCCATGATTGACGTCAACGTGCTTTCAGCAACGCGCTTACCTTCATTCAACCGTTTACCTTCACGAATAGCGGCAATTTGGTCCGCGTGTTGCTTTATAACCGGACTGGGACTGGGCCCATCGTATTTGAACGGCCTGGCCCCTTCGATGATAAGATTGCCCGAGTCCGTGTATGCCTTGCCTTTCGTCCCGACCACCCGGTTGTCCTGGCGATAGGTCACTTTGTCGATCTCAGAGCCCATATATTCAACTCGCACTCCATCGGGATATTCGTACTCGACGGCAAGATGGTCGTAACAGTTACCGTACTCGGGACCGGTTCGAGCCTGCCGGCCACCCATACCGATGCACTGCACCGGATGCGCCCCCATCGCCCAGTTCATGACGTCTAAGTTATGAATGTGCATCTCGACAATAAAGTCGCCGCTGAGCCAGGTCAGGAACAGCCAACGTCGAAGCTGCCATTCCATATCCGACCAGCCCGGCTGCCGTTGCTTGGTCTGCTCCGACCACGTAAGCATTCCCCCGCCCAATCTGACACACTGGCCGCTGATTATTTCGCCGATATCACCGTTGTGGATTTTTTTCATTCCTTCGACCAGGTGGGCCATCCGGCGGCTTTGTGTTCCTGCCACAATTGTTAAGTTCTTGCGGTCCGCCAACTGTGATGACTCAATCACCGAACGAACACCTACCGGATCCACTGCGGCCGGCTTTTCCATGAAGACATGCTTGCCCGCCTCGACGGCAGCGCGCAAATGGCTCGGACGAAACTGCGGCGGCTCTGTCAGAATCACCAAATCCACGTCGCAGGCAAGAACCTTTGTATGAGCATCCCAGCCGGTAAAACATGTTTCGTTCGTTACCTTTACTTTTTCGCCGAGCTTCTCTGTAAGCTGTTTGCGGCATCTTTCCAGGCGCTCGGCGAAAAGGTCTCCCATGGCTACAAGCTCGACGTTCTCTGCACAGTTCAGGCAATTGGTAGTGTCGTATGTGCCCCGTCCGCCGCAGCCGATTACAGCGATCCTGATTTTGTCGGAACCGGCGGCGAACATCCGGCTCGTCCCCGACGCAAAAGTCGCCGCTCCCAATGCCGCCGAAGTTCTGAGAAAGTCCCTTCGCGACAGATCCTGTGTCTCTTTCTTTGCTTTATTGTCCATAAGTTACCCTTTCAGTTTTTGGATTTTGTATTGGTAGAAAATACCGATCCACACCCTCAAATCAACTTCGGTTCTTGAGAATAGTTATTCGGTATTCTCAAGGTTAACGACAATAAACCATGGCGTCAAGGCCAATTTGCCTATCGGCATGATGTTCTTTCGGGCCATCTTTCAGCCTGGAAGTCCATAATCGTAAGGTTTTTTGCCCTGTTTGATTCGGCTTTCGTTTTGCATCTGGCGCAGGGTTTTGGTTAAGACTTCGGCAAGTTTGCTATTGTCCATTTTTTTTGCCTGCTCGGCGGGTATGGCTTTGCCGTAGCAGATCATAATCAAGCCGCGCGAAAACAGCTTCTTATGCCTCGGCCAGCATTCGAAGGCGCCGTCAATCACTACCGGCACAACCGCCGCGTTGCCCCGTCTGCAAAGCATGCCGAAGCCCGGCTTGAACGGCGTGATTTTCCCGTCCAACGAGCGGGTGCCTTCCGGAAAGAGACAGACTCCCCCGCCTTGCTTGAGCACGTCGATGACCTTCCTCATCGCAGATATGTCCGCTTCGCCAAGCTTGACCGGTATTGTCCCGACCGAAGAAATCATCCTGCCGAACAACCAGTGGTTAAAAAGCGACTCGCGTGCAAGAAAGCTCACGCGTCTCTGAATGGGCCCGCCGCAAAGCATCGGGTCGAGATAGCTCTGGTGGTTACTGATAAGTACGAATGGGCCTTCGCTTGGGATATTTTCTCTGCCGTAGGAGCGCATGCGAAAAAACAACATGCAAAAAACTCTGCATATCCAGCGTACAAGCCAGAACCATTTCGCTTTTATGTTTTCTTTGAGCATTTTTCTTTAACGTATCCTGCGAGTTTTTCCACAACCTGTTCTATGCTCATATTAGTGGTGTCGACGATAATCGCATCTTCGGCCGGCTTCAACGGCCCGACCGCTCTGCTCTCGTCGCTTTTGTCGCGCTCTTCGATGGCCTTTTGTATCTGCTGAAGGTTGCCGGCGCCACTTTCGCCCTGCAGTTCTGCCTGTCTTCTTCTTGCCCTCTCGGCCGGATCGGCAGTCAGATAAAATTTGATATCGGCGTCGTCGAACGCGACTGTGCCCTGATCTCGTCCTTCAGTAACGATTTTATGCCGGTCCGCGGCGAACCGCCTTTGCATTTGAACCAGTTCCTCTCGCACTCTCGGCGCAGCGGCGATATACCGGGCATTGGCGGTCACTTCGGGATTGCGTATTTGCTCGGTGACATCGGTGTTGTCGATGCGGACGGTCATTTTACCGGCCTTAACGGAGAATTGAAATTCACACGTCTGCGTAATATCGAGCAGTTTTTGTTCATCGCTCAAATCGACGCCGGCCCGCATCGCAGCTAACGTTACGGCTCGATACATGGCGCCTGTGTCGAGAAAGCTCGCATCCAGCTTGTGAGCCAGAAGGCGGGCCACGGTGCTTTTACCGCTGGCCGCTGGACCGTCAATCGTAATAATCAAATCCGCCATCGCCTATCAGATCCTTCGGCTTCGCCTCAGGATGACACTAATGTGTCACTTTTATTTGTGATTTTCTTTAACCACTTTGGCCACAACCATACTCGTATCATCGATCTGCCTGGCAAGTCCCACAAACCGCCTTCTGTATCTGAGAATGTTTTTGACCATTTGCTCGGCAGAGCCTGTGGCGAATTTCTTCGCCGTTGCCAGCAGATTTTCTCTGCCCCATATTTCGTTATCGAAGTTGACCGCGTCAGTCAGCCCATCGGTATAAAACAGCAGACAATCGTTGTTTGTCAACTTGACGGTTCCTATCTCGTATTCCGCCTGTGCATCGACTCCGAGCACAAGCCCGCCTTTGTCCAGGTCGACAATTTTTCCGTTTCTTATCAGAATCGTCGGCTCATGCCCACAATTGCAATATGTCACCATCATCCGGGCCATATCAATCATCGCATAGAACAAAGTCACAAACTCACCGTCCCTGCACTCATCACAGGCCATGCGGTTGAAGTTCCCGATCACGGTACGCGTCCGGTTGATCAACATGGAGCGATCTGTCGTTTTCTCGGCAAAAAAGCCCTCATCTACATGGCACCCCGAGCACTCCATGCAACCTTCCGCGTATGCCGTGACCGCCCCTCGGAACCAGCTCATCATCATGGCCGCCGGCATTCCTTTGCCCATCACGTCGGCAATCGTGATGAGAATCTGCGTCTCGCTAATCCGGCGAAAATCGTAAGCATCTCCGCCGACGTCGAAGCACGGGATATAGGCCGCGGCGATGTCCAGACCGCGTATTGCAGGGGCTTTCTCCGGAATCATCCTTCGCTGGATCAGCCCTGCAAGCCGCATCTGCTCGGTAATCCGGGCGCCTTCGATAGCCTTTGAATATAGCCGGGCGTTCGTAATGGCCACCGCGCACTGCGAAGCGACCGCCCTGGCAAGATTAATATCGTCTTCATCAAAGCGCTTTGATTCCGGACTGTAAAGTCTAAGCACGCCGATCGCCTGGCCTTTAAAGTGCATAGCGACGGTTAGTTGGCTGACCAGACCTTCTGTGATTGTTGCCTCTTTATATTTGACTCTTCCGTCGACGCGCATATCGTCCAGGACCACAGCTTCGCCCGCGAAGGCCGCTTTAACCACGGCATCGTTTTTTGAAACTACGCCTTTGTTGCGATATTCTTCGCTGAGTCCGTAGGTGCTTCGCATTTTCAAATCGCCGGCGTCTTTATCAAGCAGCCTGATCGAGCATGCCTTGACACCAACGGTCTTAACCGCCGCTTCGGCCAGTTTATCCAGCACCTCCGGTAGCGAAAACTCCCCCGCCACCAGCGTGGTAAGCTGATAAATCTGCTCATCTCTTTCTATTTGTTGTTTTGTCTTTTCGGGCATAATCAATAACTTTTTCGAACCAATCGGATTATACTTCACTTCCTGCTCTCGGTGAACCTTAATTTATTCTATTACTGCCGGGGAGCCGATTTGTTCACTTGCAGCAGGGAAATGTAGCGATTAATATATCACTATTGTAAACCGTAAGTCAATAACCGATATTAAATAATCGATTGGAAATGGCTGCAAGGCATGTGATTTTTGTCGGCCGTGTTCAGGGCGTCGGCTTTCGCTATACTGCCCACAGGATAGCGCATCGCCACCAGCTTGCCGGTTTTGTTCGCAACCTTCCGGACGGCACCGTCGAGATGCTCGCCCAGGGTCTGGCACAAGATATCGATGATTGCATACAGGACATAAAAGAATATTTCGGCGACTACTTAAGAGAGACAAGAATCCAGGAAATACCGACCGATCCGAAATACAAAGATTTTAGAATCGCTTTTTAATCAATCGCACTTGATATGCACCCGTTCTGAATCTGCAGGGACATTGACATGAAAAGCATCATCTCTTAATATGACGGCTGATCGAATATTGATATGACTGATTATAACCTGCTTGCGCTGATTAGATCAGACGAGTAACAATAGATATGGATTTTGAGCATAATGGGAGAAATCAGGCTTACTCCAACAGGGCAATTGCGTTGGGAGTCTATCTCCGAACAACCTGAGGCAACGGTTCTATGTGGGCTGCAAAAGATCTTTCAAAAGGACTGTTTTGAGGGCTTGTTTAATCTTGCAGCGGAGAAATACGATACAGGCAACTCGCTGACTTTGCGGTACTGGCAGGGATTGGCGGAGCAGTACTTGACAAAACTGTGTCATATACACGAATCGGTAAATGACATTGTTATAGAGGCGCCTTCGTCGGCGGAATATTCGACGTTGCTGTTGACGGCGCCGCCGATGTCTGGCGGGGAGTACCTTACCGAAAGCGTTCTGCAGAAGATATGGGCGGACCTGGATCAATGGGTTCGTTCGGCAATCGATTCTTCCGGCGGACTTGCTGCATTTCTGCATAAGCACGCGACAAAATGGCGTCAAGTGGGTCGGGTCTGTTTTCATCTGGCGGAGAACAAGGCAGACCAGGCATATCCCTTTGCGTTTATGGCAACATACTCCACGGGTTTTGGCTCGGGAGGACGACTGAAGCATCTTCCGCTTCGCAAAGCATTGGAGCAGTATGCCGGCACCAGGGATCGCTCGGCATTGATTAAGCTGTTGTCACCGGTCCAGCAGGCAAGTAGTCGGGTAAAGTGGGTTAATCAGCTTGTGGAATCCAACGACATCTATCAACCACTGGCCTGGACAGCGGACATGGCATATCGTTTTCTGAAAGATATGCCTGAGTTGGAAGAATCAGGCCTGACTGTTCGACTGCCTAACTGGTGGAAGAAACGTGTTCGTCCGGCGGTTTCGGTCACTATTGGGGAAAAACGCAAATCCAAACTCGGCGCTGATGCTGTGCTGGACTTCAATGTTGGCGTTGCTCTCGGAGACGAGCAGCTTTCGCCGGATGAAGTGGAAGAACTTCTTGCCGGTGGTGATGGCCTGGTTTTGTTTAAGGGGCAATGGATTGAGATCGATAGTGAAAAACTGCAGGAGGCGATTAATCACTGGGAAAAGTTACGCCGCCAGGCCCGTAACGGTGAAGTTTCATTCATCGAAGGGATGCGGATGCTGGCAGGAGCATC
>DAOVMB010000147.1 GCA_030630905.1 Sedimentisphaerales bacterium | reverse complement strand
ATGTCAATAACTCTTTGCTGGCCGTGTTGACTTCGACCCCGACGCTGTTGACACAACTTATGACGACGTCGTCGAGGCCATGCCTCAGTAGTGACTGGTCCACATCGTGCTGATACTGACCGACACCGATCGACTTTGGATCGATCTTTACCAGCTCGGCAAGTGGATCCGTGAGCCTTCGCCCGATGGAGACCGCGCCACGGACAGTCACGTCCTGATCGGGAAATTCTTCGCGGGCCACCTGCGATGCCGAATAAATCGAGGCGCCGCTTTCGTTAACCATAATCACGGGAATGTCCCTGGCGAACTTAATGCTTCTGATGAATGTTTCGGTCTCACGGCCTGCCGTGCCGTTGCCTATGGCGATTGCCTCGATATCAAACCGCTCACACAAAGAAGCGGTTTTCGCTGCATCCGATGCTGCCAGTTTCACGCTCTGATGCGGAAAAATCACATCGGAGTGTTTCAGCCGGCCCTGCCGGTCGAGGCACACGACTTTGCATCCCGTCCGAAAGCCCGGATCGATTGCCAGCACGTTCTTCTGGCCCAGCGCGGGGGCAAGCAAAAGTTGCCGCAGATTCTCAGCGAAAACTCTTATGGCTTCCTCGTCGGCCCTCAGTTTTGTCGCGGCGAGAATCTCCGTTTCCATCGACGGCGACAAAAGCCTTTTGTAGCTGTCGGTGACAGCTTCTTTTACCTGTGCCGAACAAGCCGATTGTCCCTTGACGAACAACCTTTCAAGTATTAGAAGTGCCTGTTCTTCGGAAGCTGTTATTTGCAATCTCAGAAAACCTTCCCTCGCGCCTCTCCGCATCGCCAGAATTCTGTGCGACGGCGCCTTGGCGACCGGTTCGGAGCCGTCGAAGTAGTCCTCGTATTTACGCCCCTCATCTTCTTTATCCTTTATGACCTTCGTCTGGAAGAAGCCTTCGCCGGAAAACAGCTTACGAATTCTTGCTCGCGCGGTTTGCTCTTCGCTGACCCACTCGGCGATGATATCTCTCGCGCCGGCAAGGGCGTCCTCGGCAGACTCGACTCCCTTGCTATCATCTACGAAAGCCTCCGCCTCAACCGCAGGATCGACAGCAGGATTCTGGGCAAAAATCATTTCGGCCAGAGGTTCCAGCCCTTTCTCCCGGGCGATTGTCGCTCGTGTTCGCCGCTTCGGTCGATACGGCAGATATATATCTTCCAGCACGGCCATGGTCTCGGCCTGCATGATCTTTTCTTGAAGCTCATCCGTAAGCAGCTCACGCTCTTCGAGAGACTTAATTATCGACTCGCGCCTATCATCCAGCTCTTTTAACTGATTCAGCCTGTCACGAATGGCCGTGACAGCCACCTCGTCCAGACTGCCCGTGACTTCCTTGCGATACCGGGCGATAAACGGTATCGTGGCTCCGCCTTCGAGCAGTTCGGCCGTCGCTGTCACTTGTTGCGGTCTCAGCGTTAATTCCGAGGCGATTTTTATTACATGTTCCCGGCTCAATTGTCGCTCTCTCAAAATAAATTAATCTTTATTGGGGGCGTATTACGAATCCCCCCAGCTTCTAAATCTAGGATTACCAATATATCTACAATTGTATCAAATATCTGTTTTGTTTCATACCATTTCGGACGAAAATAGAAAATCCGAAAGCCTCAATATCTGCCTTATGCTCTTACTTCCAATTCCCACGAAAAATATGTGACAAACAGACTCACGTGTGCTAAATTAAATTTTACGGATGCAAAATGTTGGTTTTTTGATGCATCTGTTTGGGGTTCTCTATACATGATATTCGTGACGTTTTTTCAATATACCCTGAGCATAACCGAAGGGAGATAAGAAAAGACCTCAATGAAAGGGCGATCTGATGTTTCGCAAATCTCTTGTCATGGTCGGATTCCTTGTGGCCATTCTCATGTCGTCGCCGGGAGGATTCGCTACCGAATTAATGGTTGGAACGGCTGTGATTGATATTACTCCAAAAGAACCGGTTGCCCTTTCCGGGCAATTTCATTTGCGAATCGCCAATACGGTCGAAACACCACTCACTGCAAATGTGATTGCTTTGGAGTCTCGCCAGGACGGTTTGTCCAGTGATATGGCGATCATGGTATCGTGCGACCTGCTGTACATCCCCTCGGAGGTGCTGGAGCTTGTCCGTAAAGCTGTACGAGAACGTCTGTCCGATTTGGACACCCGGAAGCTGTTTCTCAATGGCACACATACGCATACCGCCCCCGTGTTATTGCTCGATAAATACCCCATTCCACGCGAGGGAGTGATACAGGTAGAACAGTATCGATCCTTCCTTGCTGAGCGTGTTACCGATGCGATAGTTCAAGCGTGGAACAGTCGAAGTGCGGGAAGTGTTACGTGGGGACTGAGCCATGCCGTAGTGGCCTACAACCGTCGCGCCGTATACGCTGACGGCTCGGCGCGGATGTATGGCAAGACCGACGTAGCCGCGTTCCGGAATATCGAGGGATACGAGGATCACGATGTCAACACATTATTCTTCTGGAACTACTCGGGTAAGCTGGTGGGTGCCGTTGTTAATGTTTCTTGCCCCTCGCAGGAGGTCGAGTCGAGGTCAACCGTCAACGCCGATTTCTGGCATCCGGTGCGCGAGGCTTTGCGTAAGCGATTTGGCGAGCAGTTGTGCGTGTTGGGCTGGACGGGTGCTTCCGGTGATCAATCACCGCACTTGATGTACAGAGAAGCGGCTGATGAGCGAATGCGCAAGCTCCGGGGATTGACTCGTTTGGATGAGATTGCTCGTCGCATCGTGAGAGCTGTGAACGATGCCTATGAAACCGTGAAGAACGACCGACATGCGGATGTCCCTCTGATCCACAAGGTAGAGACAATTTACCTGCCGATGCGTTTGGTCATTGACTCGGAATACGCCGAGGCGAAAGCGGCGGTCGAGAAAGCTGCCGCTCAAATCAAGCAGAATCCCAAAGCGGCGGCGCGGGAGTATCGGCGGATGAAATGGTATGAGATGACCGTAAAACGGTTTGATAGACAGAGGGTCGATCCAAAGCCAACGCATGAGATGGAATTGCATGTCCTGCGAATCGGGGATGTCGCCATAGCTACGAATTCGTTCGAGCTGTTCGCCGACTATGGGATTCGGATGAAGGCCCGCAGCAGAGCGGTTCAGACATTTATCGTACAATTGGCGGGTCCGGGAACTTATCTGCCTACCGAGAAAGCAATTCGGGGAGGCCACTACAGCGCCGTCGTCCACAGCAGCCTGGTCGGCCCGGAAGGCGGAAATGTACTTGTCGATCGGACCGTGAGTATCATCGACTCACTCTGGACGAAATCCAGCAGCATTTCGGTTCAGTCCATTGATACCTCCGCCCGGCTGCGAACTTCATATCTGGATCAAGCTGATCGAGATAATTAGGGACGTTCAGAAAACTACGGAAAACTTGGGACCACCACTGGATTTTTCAATATCCATTGAAAATCCCGGCAAAACAGGAATTGGATGACTTAATAACAGGAGCAGAAGAATGGTTTGCAGGAATACGAGGGACAGCCACCGGTTTTTTTCTTGACACTACGCTCAATTATCCGCTGTCAAGTCGTTCGTGGGACTTTTCTCAGTAATTCTGACCGGTCGTGTTTCCTCGGCAGAATAACATGTTCTGCTCACTCAATAGCCGGGTGTGTCATTTTATGCGGTTTGTTGTTGATTCTCCTTTGGAGCGATAGTATAATAACTTATCGTTTCCAGAGGTGTCCACGAAGAAATTGAGGTGTTGCCATGGACAGAAAAAGAGGATTTACACTCATAGAACTTCTGGTGGTGATTGCCATCATTGCGCTTTTGCTGAGCATTCTCTTGCCCGCGTTGCGGACGGTCCGGGAGCAGGGCCGACGCGCCGTGTGCGGCCAAAATGAGAAGAACACGGGCCTGGGTTTGTTCATGTACGCCGACGACTACGACGGCAAGCTGCCTTTGAATGTGGTCGATCGCTGGTTGTTTGACGTTTCATACTGGACGACGGATATCATTCTGGAGACGGGCGCCTTCGACCGCCATATCTTTTATTGCCCATCCTGGCGTCAGAGAGACAATATCATCTTTTGGCGCTACGGCGAGAACTTTCCAGCGGGCACGCCGGAGAACCTTACTCAGCCGGAGCCACAGGATGAAGCGACCCGCAGAAACTACCATCGCATTATGGGATACTTCTGGTTCATCGATACGGCCGGCGGCAGAACGAATCCGCCTATGAGCCCCGACAACACGGCTTCCAAGGAATGGGTCAGATCCATTGCTACGACGAAGAGCGCTCCTGCAACGGTGGAGCTTATCGCCGACGTAACCGCCAGCAACGGACCGGACCGGGACCAGTCCGACTTCACTCGGGCAACCGGCGGCTGCTGGTCGCGCTGGCAAGTTTATGACAGAACGAACCATCTGAAAACAGGCTCGAAGCCTACCGGCGGGAATATCCTTTTCGTCGATGGGCACGTGCAGTGGCGGCACTTCAAAGATATGGAACACCGTTGGTTCTGGCAACAGTTCGGTAATCCGTGTTTCTGGTGGTAAATTCTTGTGTTGCTCGGTATAACATTTGCAAGTCGTGGAAAAAACCTTGACGGATTTTTTCGATATCCGTTGCAAATCCCGGCAAAAAACAGAAATTGGATGGATAAATAACAGGAGTAAAAGAATGGTTTGCAGTCTTTCGAAAGCACGTATGGTGAAACAGTTTGGCCGACTCTTTCTCGGGTTATCGCTCTTATTTTCGGTTGGAATCTTTGCCGGAGAACCGGTTCAAGGCCCTGTTTCGGATTATTTCAATGTCCGCAGTTTCGGTGCCGCCGGAGATGACCAAACGGACGATACGGCGGCATTTCAAAAGGCACTGGACGCGGCAGGAAAAGCCGGCGGAGGCGTTGTTTATGCTCCGCGCGGCAACTATTCCTTCGCCGGCAGTTTGAACGTGCCTAATGCGGTCACTTTGGCTGGTATCTGGCAATCGGTCCCGGCACATAACGGCCTGCGAGACAAGGGGCTTCCCAAGCCAACGGATGACGGCACGACTTTTTTAATCACGGGCGGTGCGGGCAGTGAGGACGGGCCGGCTTTCATAACCCTCAACACCAACAGCACCCTCAAGGGAGTTGTGCTGTATTATCCTCAACAAAACATAGATGACGTACCTAAGCCGTACCCCTGGGCAATCGCCATGCGAGGCAAAAATCCGGCGGTTCTCGCCGTGGAAATGCTCAATCCATACAACGGTATCGACGCAACGCGTAACGAGCGTCACTTGATTCGTGACATTCATGGCCAGCCGCTCCGGCGGGGCATCCTGGTCGATTCCATTTACGATATAGGGCGAATCGAAAACGTCCACTTTAATCCATGGTGGAGTATGAAACCAAAGCTGTTCCAGTGGCAGATGGAAAACGGCGAGGCGTTTATCTTCGGCAAATCCGACTGGCAGTATGTCTATAATACCTTCTGCTTCGGGTACAAGGTCGGCTATAAGTTCATAAAGAGCAAAAGCGGTATATGCAACGGCAACTTTCTCGGCATCGGAGCGGACGATTGCTATACGGCCCTTGTCGTCGAGCAATGCGCTCCGTACGGGCTGTTGATTACGAATGGCGAGTTCGTATCGTTTCATGGGCCGGACCCGACCATGATCGGAGTCGAAAAAAGCAATACGGGAAGCATCCGCTTTGTGAACTGCGCGTTCTGGGGCCCGTGTAACCAGATAGCGAAGATCGCAGGGAAGGGGACCGTCGGCTTTAGTGATTGTACGTTTGTCCAGTGGGGCGGCAAGCAGGGCGATCGTTACGCGATCCAGGTGGACAGCGGCACCGTTCTGGTTCGGGGATGCGAATTTCGACAGGACCGGCCGCAAATCCGGCTTGGAGAAAATGTCAGCCGAGCTATCATCACGGAGAATTTATTCAAAGGTTCGGAACGGATCGTCAATCAATCCGAGGGAAACGTACAACTCGGATTTAACGTCAGTAACAAATAAGAGTGTCTAACAGAATGAGAAATCACTTTTAAGTTGTCATGCTGAGCGAAGCGAAGTATCTGGGATTATAATGTGAGAAAGAGATTCTTCACTGCGCTACGCTCCGTTCAGAATGACACTCGTATGATTTTGTTATGGACTATAAATAGAAATGGAGGGGATGATAGGTCGATAAAGCGAACCGCCCATACTCGTTCGATTATTACAAGACCGGCGTAAGATTATTTTCGGGCGGTTTGCTCATTTTGCTCCCGGTGTTGTTCGAGGATTACTTCGCTGATCTTTGCCGGGACCTTGGCATAGCGTGACATTTCCATCGAGAAGGTGCCGGTTCCTTTGGTCATGCCGCGAATCACCGTGGCATAGCCAAACATGCTTGCCAGCGGGACCTTCGCTCGAACAACCGTATAGCTGTCACGGGTTTCGGTTCCCAGGATAATTCCTCGCCGGGAGTTGAGGTCACCAACGACCGGGCCCTGGAATTCGCCCGGCATTTCGATCTCGACGGTCATGATCGGTTCGAGCAGGCAGGGCCTGGATTTCTTGAATACTTCGAT
>DAOVMB010000080.1 GCA_030630905.1 Sedimentisphaerales bacterium | reverse complement strand
GCCCAACTGTCGCCGTCTTTCACCAGCTTTTCGATTATCCGCTCTCGATTATGCCGCACTATTCGCATCTGGTTATTGGCATAGTCGAGCGGATTTTTGCTGAAATCATATCGGCGGGCCAACGGATCGGGACCGAATGTATCCTTATCTGTTGCGTACTGCAGTTCAGGTTCGGCCACACGATCCAGTATCTGCTTTAGGTCTTTCTCGTTTTGAGTATAACCGTACTCGATAGCCCATATATCATAGGGCCCTACACCAATCATCGTGTAATCACCCTGAATTTCACCGTCTTTGAAGTTCATGTTGACCGGCAGATAATCCATCACCGAGGAAGCCAGGGGTTTCTTGCTTTTCAGCTCCTTGCTGTTAATCTCGGCCAAGGTATAGACGCTCGATGCCTTGAAATTATGCCTCAATCCCAGCGTATGCCCAACTTCGTGACAGGTCAGGTCGGCCAACAATGGACCGATGAAGGACTCCGGCATACCATCTATCATAGGTTCCTTTTCTTTTTCCTCTTCTTTCTTTTTCTCGTCTTCCTTCTCTTTGTCCTTCTCTTGCTCTTTATCCTCCTCCTGTTGCTCGTCACCTTCCTCTTCCTCATCCGCCATCAGGGCAAGATGCATTCTAAATATAGCTACGTCATAAGCCTTACCACGTGCCAATGTGCACAGACCGTTGACCTGAGACGTTCTGCCTATAAGACCGTCGTATTCGTCATCACCAATCAGTACAGAATCAACCTGTGTAATCGGATGACCTCCGTAAGGCAGATGACCATGCCTGGAAAGCTCTTGCCTAATGTGTTCCCGCTGAGCTGGCGGAGCCAGCCTGATACGAGGATCCCATTTCGGATGATCCTGTAGCCATGCAAGAGTTTCAGGATTCATGCCTTCCATTGCTATCTCCGGCATAATCTCATGATAATTACTCCAGAAATGGCGAATCCAGCCGTCCGTGAGAATGATGTCAGCATCGAGAATCTGGCCCGTCTCGGGATGGACCCGGCTGGGGCCTATGGACATGCCCCTGTTGTTGCTGAGCCAGCGAATGAAATTGTATCTGACGTCTTCGGGGTCTTTTTCCATGTGGGCACGGGAACGCTTATCCTGATAATAGACTTCTATAGCGTTCGAGATGCCGACCTTTTCGAAGGCTGTGTTCCAATATAAAAGGCCTTCTCTGACCCACCGGCGGTAGCGAACCGGAGTCGTATGTTCGATATAAAAAACTATCGGATTCTTGGGAGGACTAACTTTCAGTTTGGGATCCGCCTTTTCCAGATGCCAGCGATTGACATATCGCACCATGGTCTCGGGATCTTTGAACTGTCCAAAATCTCTGTGGCTGGTTGTGAAGTAACCGACTCTCTCGTCCGCCTTGCGTGGTTTATAACCGGCCGTTCCGGAAATCTCGCTGATGGAATAGTGCAGAGTCTGGAGCCGTCCGTTCTCTGTGGGGACCTCGAAGGCCAGCTCGACATTCTTCGGAAACGCCTTGGCCTTTTTTATCTTTATCAGCTTAGGATTGGAAATCCGAACACGGGCGCCAAAAAATTTACCTGCCTGACCGACCAGCAAAGCATCCATATCAATCACGGGAGAGCCTCCCGACATGGTCACAATCGGAACATCCAGAATCACACGATCCGTAAACAGCCGCTCAACGGAACTCTTGGATTCCTGGTCGCCGGTGGACTTGATTCGAATGTTAGGCTCGATGAGAGCCAGACGTTTATCGTACCGTTTCCAATACACATACATATCCCCGGCCTGCAAACCAGCGAAATCTTCGCCGCTCGCAACGGTCAGTGCTATAAAGAACCTTCTTGATTTTGAATCATAACCGGACGGCAAGGCTGCAAGCATCTGGCCATCCTTCTCGCGGGTCCAAATGTCATAGAGACTTTTCTCGCCGTCAGCAGTAGATATAACCTTCTTATAATCCTTGAGGACCTTATCCAAAGGTGGAAATTCAGGTTTGGGTTTTTCCGCCGCAGGTTTTGCAGCAGGGGGCTTTTCCGCACCTGTCACAATCGACGATAGAAAAGTGATTGTAATTGCCAGGATAAGTAACGTGCTCGATATTTTTGATTTCAAATTATACATCTCGCAATCTCCTAAAAGTAAACAAAGATTTCCTATTCAAACCTGCTCAGTTACATTGCCGAGTTCATCTTTTAACAGAACTTAGTATGTTATAACCTTACGCATCCAATGTCAATTGAACTAAACCTCAGAACTGATAAAAGAAATAAAGAATTCTTCGCAGATCAGATGAAATCACACATTCAGAGGATAGAATAAAGGCAAATAAAGTAGGCAGTGGATTGTCGAAGAGGGTGCTTATGTGGGGCTTTTATAGGACTGTTTGCTGATTACATCAAGTATTCGATAGAAATTTACTATAAACTTTCAAAATAATAATTTTCCCCTCCACATCGAGATATACAAACCGAACAGCAAAAGCAATAAGGCTGTTCGGTATACAACTTTTTAGCTCGGCATATTAATTAGCAGATGTTTGGATATAGATAACAATCTTTTCTTCTCCCTTCTTCTTTTGGAAGAGAAAAAATGCCCTGGAGCCTTCATGAAAACCTTTACCATAGTTACGAATCTGGCTTCTTGAGGCCAATCGTCAATAGCTAACTGCCCCGGTAGAATATAGGCAGCATTGCTCGGTTCGGGTTCATTAAAAGACGGCTGAATATTATCTACCTCTGGATTCCATACACCATTAAAAATCACTGACACATCCTTGTGCAAACCTGTTTTACGTGTAGCCATCATCTATCCTTTCGGCCGAATAAGTTCCTTTGACGTTTGCACTATGAGAAAACCGGTCTTTGTGGTGAATGAAAACTTGAGGTGAATTCAAACACCCTCAGTAATTTAATCACCCTTCTCACAAGTATAATATAACGGATTAATGCCGTAATGTCAAAAAAAATTTATGCGATTTAATACAATTTTCAGGAATAAGATTCAAATCATATATAGGACTACAGAAATAGCGGCTGAAAGCGTAATTTTGACCCGGGAAAAGCAGTTTTCGGTTGACAATCGAATCGAAAAAACACAAGGTCCGTTTTTCCGGCAACTTTAGAGGAAGATTATACCACCCAATGATATATTTTTTCACCCCCTCAAAGTGTTCCTGCTATTCTGTGGCAATTTCATATTGGACAAGATCATCAGATTCAGGTTCACGCTCGAATATCTTCTGGGGAGCAGGCCAGTCCCATTCAACAACGGCATAGACGTTATCTACTAATGTCATTTTCCTTGAAGCGATGTCATTATTCGCAATCTGCAACTGAAGCGAGCTGACCTTATCAGGTGTATTCACAAAACTCGTAATGTCCCATGAGTCAACGGCCTCATTCTTCTGTCCCTTCCGGATCGGAGCGTTTACTGAGACCCAGACCTCCGGATCGCCTGGCCAGCCTGTTCCTACCTGCCATTGCATTTTTCCAGGGACAAATTGTTCTTCCTCGAAGTGTTCCACGTAAACAACAACCGATGATAATGTAGCACCTGCCGGGATAGATACATCAGAAAAATTATAGGATATATATGAACCGGCTTTGATTTCATGCCGCTTGTCGTCACTAACTTTAACAATATTGGCTTTGCCGTCTGTTGATAGCGTTTTTCTGGTTCTTTGATCGTAGCCGTCCACAATCGTCAAGGTCGCCGTCTTGGGTGGTGTCGGATTTACAATGATGCTAAATTCCTGAGTGTCTGAAGCTGGAACACTGTTGCTGTCCACGACTTTAACTACTACATTATGAGTCGCTTTCTGAGTTTCAATAGGTTTCCACTGTATTAAACCGGTCAGCGAATCAATCTTCATTCCGGCAGGCTGGGCCATTAATGAGTAAGTCAGCGTATCTTCTCTATCCGGTTCTGCGGCACGAATATTATAACTGTATAACACGCCCACCATAGCTTCGGTTACAGGTTTTGATATAATCACCGGCGGATCGTTTACCCCGATGACTTCAATTCTCACCGTAGCCGTATCCTTTTCGCCTGCCCCGTCGGTAACGGTATAGGTGAACGTATCAGTACCGGAGAAGTTTTTATTTGGCGTATAGGTTAGTGTACCATCGTTGTTTTTCGTGACCGAGCCGCTCTTACTCTGGTTAATTTCGCTTATTGTGATCAGTTCGTTGTCCACATCAATATCATTCGCCAGCACATCAATTGTCGCCGGGGTATCTTCCTGTGTTACGATTTTGTCATCTTTTGCCTTCGGCGGATCGTTTGCCGGCGCCACTGAGATCATCACGGTTGCAGGAACGCTGTCCGATTTACCATCATTAACTCTGAACGTAAAGCTGTCCAGCCAACTGAAATTCGGGTCGGGCGTGTAGATCAGGTTCGGTGCTGTCCCGCTTAATTTCCCGTGGTTCGGAGTCCGTAGTACGCTGTAGGTCAGTGGATCTCCATCCGGATCGCTTCCTGTGAGCAGAATGTGCGATACCTTGTCTTCCGGCACCGTTACATTATCACCGTTTGCTATTGGCGGGTCATCTGCCGGATTCACCACAAGCGATACGGTTCCAGGAATACTGTTCAAAGTGCCGTCGCTGACTCTGAAGGTAAAGCTGTCTAACCCGTTGAAATTCGTATTGGGTACATAGCTCATGTTCGGCTCTGTCCCACTCAGGGTTCCATTAGAAGGTTTCGTTACTATACTATAGGCCAACGAATCTCCATCCGGATCAATACCCACTAAAGTAACGGGAACCGGCATGTCTTCCATCACCGAGACATCGACGCTATTGGCTACCGGGGGATCGTTTACCGGGGTAACGGTAACCGCGACGGTTGTAAGAGCGCTGTCCACCGTCCCGTCGTTGACTTTGAAGGTAAAGCTGTCCGGCCCGCTGAAGTTTTTATTGGGCGAATAGGTCAGGTTCGGTGCCGTCCCGCTTAAACTTCCATGAGACGGAACCGTTACCACACTGTAAACCACAGTGTCTCCATCCGGATCGCTGCCCGTCAAATTAATGATCGTTGGCGTGTCCTCTGCCGTAGTCACCGACTGGATGTCCGCCATAGGCACATGATTCGGGGTCATATTGAGCGTTACCATTGCCGGGGCGCTGTCCACGTCACCATCATTCAGCTTGAAAGTGAAACTGTCCTTGCCCGCAAAGTTCGCTTCGGGTGTATAAGTGAGCTTTCCGTTCGTATCAAAGTTCGAGCCGAAGGTCAGGGAGCCATGTCCGGGCTGCGTGGCAATGGAATACTTAAATTTATCACTATCTACATCTCTACCTGTCAGGGTAATAAACACAGACCTGTCTAATCTTGTCATCACGGACTGGTGATTTGCTATCGGAGGATCGTTAACCGCCTCTATTGCGAGCGAAATGCTTGCCGTGTTACTATCGACCGTGCCGTCGTTTACCATGAAGCTAAAACTGTCTGTGCCGCTATAATTCGACTCCGGCGTGTAAGTTATCTCGGGTCCTGTGCCGTTTAATTTCCCATGAGAAGGACCTGTCACTATATGATAGGTCAGTCGGTCTCCGTTCAAATCACTGGCCATTAAAGTAATCGACGCCGGCTTGTCCTCCTGTACTGTTATATATTCAGGCTTTGCCACTGGCGGTTCGTTGGTCATGTCCAGAATAATCATTAAAATGACAACGATAATAACCAAAACAATTGCCGCGATAGACAGAAAGCTGAATTTCCTTTTGATGGTTTTTAGATGAAGGGCAGGTTGAGGATGTCGTTTATGAGGCTCTTTTGTGACCGAAGGCTGTAGTACATCGGTCTCTTCCATAGTCTCGGCCTCATCGATAATTGCCGAGACTTCCTTCGGTAGTCTCCTCTTCCTCTTATACTCCGGATTTGTCACTTCCTCAGCCAATGCCATATAATCAGAAGCTCCTTTGCTTTCCGGAGCATAAGTCGTAATAGACTCACCGGCGCTCGGTGCTTCGGCCAGACTGATGGAACTGTGAATGACCGTGTCGAACACCAGATTACCGAAAAATTCTCTCATCTGCTGTTCCACTTGATGGCTTAACGTGGCCTTGCCCTCTACGAAGGTCAGCAATATACCCAGAATCTTTACCGAACACGGGTAGAATCGCTTCCTGGCGGTCTTCACGGTCTCAAGCAACTGCTTTAGACCTTCTAATGCGTAGTAATGTACCTGAACAGGCACTATGATGTCGGTGCTGGCAACAAGGGCGTTGAAGGTTAAAAGGCCCAGCGAAGGCGGGCAATCGATAACGCAGAAATCATATTTGCCGCTGACCATTTTGAGCTGGTCGGCCAAAATGTATTCTTTTCGGGACACAGCATTCAGCTCGTTTTGAGCCTTTGTAAGCAATATATTACTCGGCACTAAATCAAGGCCTTTGACTTTCGTGCTCGTTATGACTTTGGAAATTGGAAGTTGTTTATTAGCGAGAGAATGATAAATGGTCCTGTCTAAAGTATCAGGTTCATAACCCAGGCCAAGTGTTGCGTGTGCCTGTGGGTCAAGATCGACTATCAACACTCTATGGCCAATTTGAGCAAGAGCGGCAGCGAGATTCACCGCTGTGGTTGTTTTACCGCAACCACCCTTTTGATTCGTTATCACTATTGTTCTCATATTTCTCCCGTCAACTCGCTTCACGGACCGACTTAACAGACTCCTCCATATATCTCGATAATTGATAAGCCTATTAAGGGGCAAATCAAACCAACAAGTAATGTATTATTGCTAAGGTACGGAATACATAAGTATCGACTTTTTCGACTTACATCTCCTCCAAAAATACATTCTTGTCGCGTTCTCTGCTATGGTTCGTCTATATCAAAAAACAGCTCCCGTTATGTTATGTGACTTTTGCCTGTAGAAAAAATCAATACAACTATTGCTCTGCTTGCTTTAGTACGCTCTATTACGCTCTGATCCTCATAAATACAACTTACCGGTAAAACTAAAACCGGCATTCCCAGCCACTACGCTTGATGTGTTATCGGAAAAGACCTTGAAATGCCGCTATTGCGGCCTTTCATCACACCTGCGACCGATAATAGGATACCATATTCACAACAAAAAGTCAAGACTTTTTATGCCTAACCGAGGCAGTATTTCAGACTCATCGAAAATTTCACTGATTCGTCTGCCTACTGAGCCGTAAACAAGAGAGTTTTAGGACCAAAACAGGACATATTGTTGCATTCATGCTGAAAAATTTGCCCCCAATAAATATAAGGAGGGAATATTAATCTCTGTTGCACAACTCTCGCTTATAATACGTGTTTGTTAATGCTCCGAACACGTTGCGATTAACGTCGAGAATCCTGTCGAGATGGTAAAGTGGTACTGTGAAAATCTTGGCATGAAAATTGTCAGGAAAGGCCCCCCTCCAATCAATATGCATTTCATTTCTGGCCGGTTATCTCCAGCACGGTCTGCCATAAATGGCCGTCGGGATCGACTTTTTTTCTCTTCAAAACCGTAAGTGCAGTAGGGATATTGACGAAGTATTGATTCCAATATCCGACGACCATATTTGTCCGCCCCGACATGCCTGCATGCACAGCGTTTTGACCGAGCATAACACAGAACGCCGAATCGTTGGAATCGGCGGGCAAGCTGCGAATCATATAACTGGGGTCGATGTATTTTAAGGACAGCGGTTTTTTCTTTTGCCTGAAATATTCGGCGATTTTTTCTTTCAATATCAGACCGATATCCTGTCGCAGAATATTGCCGGACGCATCCTTTCTCGGATCGCCGTTTTCCCTTGTCAGGTGGCTGCCCGCACCCTCAGCGACAACAACGAGTGCGTGGTATCTGTTATCCAGCCTTTTCTCCAGCGCACGCAAGAAACCGTTCTCTCCCTCCAGGACAAGCGGAACCTCCGGTATGAAGCAGAAATTCACATCGCTGTTGGCCAGGGTGGCATAAGCGGCAATGAATCCGGAATCCCGGCCCATCAGCTTGACCAATCCTACGCCGTTCCAGGCGCCTCTGGCCTCTTCGTGGGCGCCGCAAATCGCCGCTCGCGTTGCCTCGACGGCGGTTGAGAAACCAAAAGACTGCTCTATGCCGGATATGTCGTTATCGATCGTTTTAGGAATTCCGATTACAGATATTTCCAGCCCTCTTTTCTTTATTGCTTCAGCCAGGTCCCGCGCGCCTCGAAGCGTGCCATCTCCGCCGATAGTGAATAACACGCTGACTCCCAACCGCTCCAGCTTATCCACCAGGTCATCTGAATCCTGCGGGCCGCGAGACAATGACAGGATGTCGCCACCTTTGAGATGAATATCGTTCATGAGTTCCGTCGTTAACAGCATGGGGGGCTGCGGCGGCTTCGAAGTCAGGCCGGCATATCCGTATCGGAAACCGTAAACGTTTTTTACACCATACTGCCAGATGAG
>DAOVMB010000277.1 GCA_030630905.1 Sedimentisphaerales bacterium | reverse complement strand
GGTCGACCGGGCGGGTCTGGTTTGTGCGAAGGCGATTCCTACGGCGAGACATATTGCAATGGCGCTCGCTGTCAGGGCCCATGCCGCTCCGGTTCGCGGGTTGCTGCAACTGTCTTTCAATATCCGGCGAACACGCCCGGCAAGGGTCTGTTGGCTGCTTACCACCGCAGGCACAAATGCTACCTGCTTTTGAGGTTTGAAATCCAGCAGTGACTGCGCGTAATCCTCGCGAGATTGGCCGGCGGCGACAACCCAGTCGTCACATGCCTGCTCGCTGAATCTCACCATTCGCTTCTTTGACCACCATAACAGTGGATTCCACGGCAGGATACACACGATCAATTCTGCAATCAGGCCGCTGATGTGGTCATGGCGACTCCAGTGTGCCAGCTCGTGGCAAATCACGCCGACCCAATCGACCTTGTGATCCAAATCGTTCGGCACAAGCAGCACCGGCGGGCGGCTCCAACACCATATCACAGGGCTGCGGACATTCCTGCTTCTGCGGACTCGCAGGCCTTTGGTGATTGCGAGTCTTGCTCTTGCAGACTCCGCCGCTCGCTTGATTTGCTCGCAGCCGGTGGGTTGTGCCCGCCGCAGCAGATAAACGCCACTGACGATAGCGATGAGCAGCCGTCCCAGCAAGATCAACGATGCCGCCATCCACCCGTACAGCATAATCGTTCGCCATGGAACGTCGGCATTTTGTGAACTGCCTGCAACCGATTCCAAGTCCGCTGCTACCTCGTGTGCTTCGGGCTGAATCTCCGGCGAAACCGAAACCACAGACACTTCCGCTGGTACGTCCATCACTACTAACGGCAGCGCGACCGGCTCAACTGTAAAGACGCCTAATTGAAAGTGCCTGACCAGCACACTCATCGTCGGCACGAGCACGGCTGCGATCATCGCAAGAAACAACACCTGGGATGCCCTGGCCGGGCGACGTCTCAAGAGGAAACTGCCAACCAATCCAATTACGGCAAATAAGGCACTTTGCCATATAACGCCCCACAACGACAGATCTCTTAAAAACAGCTCGCGTATCATTTTTCTCTCTCCTTCCGTTTTTGGTTGATCAACTTTTGAAGCTCCCGAAGCTCCTTGTCGCTCAACTCGCCTTCTTCCACAAGCTGGCGGAACAGTACAAGAGCATTCCCGTCGAACATTCGCTGGACAAACTTTCGCACCGAGCCGGCTCCTGCCTGCGCGCGGGTTTTGGTTGGCAGATAGATGTGTTTCCTGCCGTCAACGCGATGTTTTAGCCATCCGGCTCTTTCAAGCCTCTGCATCGCGGTCAGCACCGTCGTGTACGCCAACTCCTTCTTGCGACACAGTCGCTTCCAGACCTGACGCACGGTCGCCTCGCCAAGCTCCCAAACGACCTCGATTACCGCACGCTGCAACTGCCCGAAATGATCAAGTGATTTCTTTTCCATACAACCAACCTCTCTTTCTGTTAGCCAACTTGCCATTACATACCTCATTATGTAGTACTACAATCTGACGTAGTTGTCAACAAAAAAATAGAAATTTTTTGGAAAAAATATTTCTATCCTTGTTTTTCCTCAAAAAACGTGGAAAAAAAAGGCTGGGCAAGAGAAAAAGGGATCAAATTACCGTGGCAATAAAAAGCAGTAATACACCGATTGCGGCGGCGGCAAACGTAAGTCTCGACCATTTCATATATCTGGCGACATCCGGCTGCTGATCCTCGAACTCATAGTAGTAGTCATCCTCCGAATCCGGGTCTTCTTTTGGGCGCAGGCGGAGTTTTACATAAAAATGTGCCGCGATGGAGATTAGAAAAAGCGGGCCGGCAATAATATAGAGAACTGCATCCATCGATTCTGCTATTCGTCATGAAATGAAAAAACTGCTGTTCGTAATCATACTCTCACTCCGCCTGAGGTTCGGTCGGCCCCGGCTTCGGCGGCAGCTTGACCTGGCGGCATGCAATTCGTCTTTCCCCGAGCAGATTTCCGCCCCCAAATAATTGAAAGCGGTATTCTCCGGGGCCCGGGAAGACGATACCCTGCAAATTCATTGCCAGCGTAACGATTTGTTTAACGTTCTCAAAACGTACTTTTCCCTCTCGTTCGAATATAATTTTCTCCTCTTCCTGGGTATTGACGAGACTTATTTTGACATCCGTTGTGCCATGCCCATTCGTCAGCTCGCAGAAAAAGACAATTTGGGGATGTCTTGCCGGATATCTCGGGGCGTCGATCGTCTGGACAATATCGATAATACTCGGCATCCCGGAGACTTTGTCAAAGATTACTCTGTTACAAGTTATTACCGATAATAGAATTGGCTGGATATCAGTCATTTAGTCAACCGCATTTTCTTTGCTTCCCGAAGCATTTATCTTCTGCTTCATAAGCCGGCCCATCTTGAACTTTACATTTCGTTTGGCCGGGACTTGAACTTGTTCCATAGTTTTCGGATTTTGCGCTTTCCTGGCTGCACGCATTTTCGTCTCGAAAACACCGAAATCACGGAATTCCAGGCGGTTATTTTTAGCAAGCTCCTCGATGATCTCATCGAGAAAAGACTGAACTACAGGCTTAACCACGGCCCGCCTGGTATTCGTATTTTCGGCTATTCGGTCAATAACCACTTTTTTCGTAATCGTCGACATCGCTCACCTCCAGAGTGATTTATTATTGCAATCGCAAAACTCCAACAAGCAGTTTTCAGCAATCTAACATATAAAGCTCTTATAATCAAACACTTCGTAATTTTTTTCAATAAAGTAATTCAGTAACAAAAAACGACTTCTTAATGTGAGTATCAAGCTTCTTTTCGTTTTCATTTTAGAGGATTGTTGAAATTGGGATGAAAATTTGGTATTATTGGAATTGAAGTTGGTAGGAGTCTCTCAGTGAAGTGCTTAAATGAGAATATTCTTGTTAGTACTTTTGTATCGCTGTTTTCGAAGGAGGATTATCATGTGTAAGAAATCGATTTATTTAGCTTCTTTTATTGTGGTGCTGGGGCTGGCTGCGGGCGTGGCTAATGCCGATATTACAAGCGGCCTGGTTGGATACTACTCTCTTGATGAAGGAGCGGGTGATACCGCTTACGACATGTCGGGCAACGGGCACGACGGGACCCTTCATAATGGCGTAACATGGATTTCGCAGGGATTCAAAGGCAGCGGAATCAACGTTGACGGCACGGCAAACAGCAGGATTGAACTCGGAACCTGGAATCCGGCCGAGGGAACAGGGCAACTGTCTCTGGCATTATGGATCAGGTGGGCCGGCGGAGGCGGCACATATCAAGGCCTGATCGGTAAGAGAGATACATGGCCCGGAGAAACGATGTTTCAGTTCCAGGTTAGACCGGAAAATGATGGTACTTTTCGGCTTGAAACAGGAGCAGATCAGGTAATTTCACCCAATGGCGCTTTGGCTCCGTTTGTCCAGACCTGGGCGCATGTAGCAACCACATTTGACGGAACCACGTGCAGGCTTTATCTCAATGGCCAAGAGATAATGTCCGGCGGCTTTGCTTTTAATACCGCCGGCGAAGCAGCCAATATGGGCATAGGGTGTGTCACCGGCGGCGGTGCAGGTTACAGCGGGAACGGTGAAAACTTCTTAGGCGACATTGACGAAGTCCGCATCTACAACCGGGCACTTTCGGATGCCGAAATTCTGGCAACTATGGCAGGTGAAATATGGCCGTATGCCTTTGCTCCCAACCCGGCCAATGGTAGTTTATATTCGAATACATGGGCGACCCTTAGCTGGTCCCCGGGAGAGACCGCAACCTCGCACGATGTGTACATGGGCGATAATTTCGCAGACGTGAATGACGGTGCCGCCGAGACATTCCGGGGCAACTATGCAACAACGTTTTTCGTTGCCGGCTTCCCCGGATACCCTTATCCGGACGGTCTTGTTCCAGGCACAACTTACTACTGGCGAGTTGATGAGGTCAATGATGTGGATACAAATAGTCCGTGGAAGGGCAGTGTCTGGAGCTTTACGGTTCCATACAGAACCGCTTACAATCCCACTCCCGCTGAAGGTGCTAAATTTATCGACCCGAATGCAAACCTTAGCTGGATGGCGGGCCTCGGCTCGAAATTTCACACCGTGTATTTCGGCGATAATTTTGACGATGTCAATAATGCCGTTGCGGGCCTGCCTCAGGCAAATACAACATATAATCCCGGCCCACTTGAGTTAGATAAGATTTACTACTGGCGTATCGATGAGTCTGATATCGTTACCACGCATAAAGGCGACGTTTGGAGCTTTACGACAGCAGGCGCCGGCGGAGGTGTGAAAGGAGATTACTATAGAGGCACGGATTTAAGAGATCTCCTGCTGACCCGTATGGATCCTCAAATCAACTTTAGCTGGGGCGAAGGTTCGCCGGATCCGTTGGTCGACGTTAATCTGTTCTCAGCCAGATGGACCGGCGAGGTGGAGGCGGCATATACCGAGACCTACACCTTCTACACTAATAGTGACGACGGCGTGCGTCTCTGGGTCGATGGTCAACAGCTCATTGATGACTGGAACGACCATGCGGACACCGAGAACCGTGGGGAGATTG
>DAOVMB010000032.1 GCA_030630905.1 Sedimentisphaerales bacterium | reverse complement strand
ATCGAAAATGCGCTCTAAACAACGTTAAACGCGGCCTTTACCTCATCGGAGAGTATTGCGAATATGCCTTGTTCTTTTTATCTCGTTTGCGCGGCTTTTTTCTGCTTTTTTTGGCGCCTCTTAGGCGAGCTTTGGGATTTCTTATTTCTGTTTCTGCCCTGGTGCTCGAGCGCTTCAAGTTCGGTCTGCTGGCCCTTATCGCCCATGGCCTTCATCCAATTGTCCAGACGCCTTCTCATTCGTACTTTGATTGTTGTATATTTCGGATCGTCGGCCAGATTGTGCCATTCGTATGGATCCTTCGTAACATCGTAGAGTTCTTCGCTCGGCCTGTGTTCGTAGCGGCGAATCTTTTCCGCGGCGTCGGAGTCGGCTTCAGCCTTCTTTCGCCAGGATTTGAAGATGCTCGAATTGGTGCAGGCGTTCTGGAACTTTATTTCCGGCGTAAAGTTCCAGACGTATTTGAACTTGGCCGAACGGATAGAACGGATGCCGAAATGCTCGGAGCCATTGTTAATACCGCGGGTCGTCATCTCGCCGAAGACGTATTTCTTATGCTCTGTTGTTTTGCCCGTAAGGACCGGCAGCAAACTCTTGCCGTCAAGTACCGATGGGGGCGTGCCGCCTGCGGCCTCGATATATGTCGGCAGGACGTCCAGGTATTCGATCATTGCGTCGCTGACCGTGCCTGGCTCAATCTTGCCGGGCCAGCGGGCGATGAAGGCAGATTGCAGTCCCGTATCGTAACAGGTCCATTTGCCAAAGGGGAAACTCGATCCCTGCTCGCTGACTACGATGACGAGCGTATTATCCGCCAAGGCGTGCTTTTCCAGCAGGGCAAGGGTCTGGCCGACCTGCCAGTCATAATAGGTAATCTCGGCCAGATACCTCGTCATGTTCTCGCGCGTCTCGGCAGTATCTACAAAGTAGGGCGGCAGTTTCAATTTGGCGGCATCGTAGCGTGAGGCATCGCCCTTGTTCCAGGGCGAATGCGGTTCGTTGGAGCAGGCGAACAGGCAAAAAGGAGTGCCGCTTTGTTTGCACTCGCTTATGAATTTATCGATGACTTCGAAGTCGGGATTATTTCCTTTGCCGGAATACTCGAACGGAAATACATCCGGCGGATTAATATGTTTCTTGCCGCTAAGGGCCACGCGATAGCCGAGCGGCTTGAGATAATGGACGACGCTTTTGGTGCCGTCCTTGGCGAAAGTGTGGTTCGGATATGCGCCGCTCTTTACCGGGTAAAGGCCAGTATAAATATTATGCCGGGTCGGCGAACACATCGGCGCCGCCTGGAAGCACTGCGTAAAACGCATCCCTTCGGATGCCAGCTTGTCTATGTTGGGAGTATGGGCCTGCCCACCGTAGCAGCCGATGTCCCGGAATGTGCAGTCGTCGGCGATAATGAAAACGAAGTTGGGCTTCGCAGATTTCCCGGAGCCGAATGAAACTTTGCCCATACTTGCCAAGGCTCCTGCAGCGGCCATCTTTAAGAATTCGCGTCTTTTCACAAACCGTTCCTTTCGTCGGAAATCGTTGACGAACCACCTCCTGTCGTAAGATTTCGGCAGCCCGGCGTTCGTTCTCTTATTATAAACTGTCTGGCTTTGAGCTTCAATAGTCACAATACAATCAATGTGGCCCTGTAATTTTTGCGATTATTTTGAAGAAATTCTTTTGACACAACCGATAGGTTTTAAAAAAAGGAATCAAACTGATGTCTTTGTGGGAAAAAAAGATGAAAGGCATTAAAAGGATTTTCGTTCTTGCATCTTTGTTCTTACCGCTTCTTTCCGCCGGCGCGTTCGGCGCGCAGGAGATCGCAATTCAAGCCGACACCATTCTCCCGATAAGTGACGCCCCTATTGAAAACGGCACGACCAATTGGCCCGCCGTAATGGAGGTGTTGGATGAAATCGGGTATCGTGGATACCTTACCTTCGAGTATTTTCACCCCTACACGCACTACCCGGAGGCCCTGATTTACCAGACGTCGGATTCTCTGGATCGCATCCTGGGGCGGATTTCATAGTAATTACCTATCCCTCACGCTCGGGGCTCTGTCGGAGCCGGTACAGGTGCCAAAGAGATGCCCTAAAATAATATCCTTCATATTTTGACACGGTATCTCTTGCGGGACATCGTTGAGGTCCTCCCGGCTGATCAGTATCGGCCGGACATCTTCGGGCTGGTCGATCCGGCCGTGCGAGCCTTTTACCAAGCTTGTATCAAGGGGTATCACGTCCATCAGTGTTCGCAAGCCGAGTTTCCTTTTCAGCAGTTTCAAGGCTATTTTGAGTTTTGGATTTTTGATTGCAGGGTCGATGAAGAGTTCACAGGGATCGTAGCCCGGTTTGCGGTGGATATCGACACACATGGCGAAGTCGGGCGCCTTCGAATCATCCAGCCAGTAGTTGTAGCTAAACCAGTGGTCTTTGGCCGCTACGAGAATTATATCTCCCGCTCGCGGATGGTCGATGTGAAGTTTCGCTTGTGCATCCTTGTCCAAAACCTGTTCAGCGCCGGGGACCTTTTTGCAAATATCAAGTATCCGGCTGACGTTTCGTTCGTTCTTCACATATATATGGGCTATCTGATGGTCCGCTACGGCGAACGCCTTCGATGCACCGGCATCGAGCAGTTCGGTGCCCATCTCTTCGCGTATGGCGATTTGTTTTTCTTCCCGAAGCACTTTGTTTATCGCTACTGCCCGGCTCACCGGTTCTATGCCATACTCGCTGACTATTATTGGCTTTACTGCCTGGCTGTCGAAGTAGCTCAGCAGTCTGCCTACGACTGTATCTATCTGGGTTACGTGTTTCTTGATGTCTTCGTGGTTCGGGCCTAATTTCTGCAGGGCGTAGTCCAGGTGTGGCAGATAGACAAGTGTAAGCGTGGGCTTTAGTTTCCGGTGGGCAATTACTGTTGCCTCGGCGATCCACCGGCTGGATTCGATAGAAGATGCGGGGCCCCAGAACTGAAACAGCGGGAATCGCCCCAGTTCCGATTGCAGTTCGTCTCTCAAGTAAGATGGGTGACTGTAACAGTCAGGAATCTTCCGGCCGTCTGCCTTGTAGATCGGCCTTGGTGTCACCGAGTAATCTGCGGTCGAGTACATGTTGTACCACCAGAACATATTCAGACATGTAAACTCCGGCTCACGTCTGCGGGCGGCTTCCCAAACCTTTTCTCCATGTACCAGCTGATTGGATTGTTTCCAGAAGTGGACTTCGTTGAGTTTGCGGTTGAACCAGCCGTTGCCTACTATGCCGTGCCCGGATACGTCGAGCCCGGTCAACATGCTCGATTGGACGCTGCACGTGACCGCGGGCAGTACGGGTTTCAGCCGTCTGGTTTGACCTTCCCCGCAGAATCGCTGGAGATTCGGCGAGAAGTCGCCGATCAGTGATTTATTGAGACCTGCGACCAGGATTACAGCCGTTGGATCGCTCATATCATGTGCCTCCGATCTTACGGTGACTTAACGCCGTAATAACAAAGCATATACCAGCCGCCAAAGCCGGCACGGGTTTGGCCAGTACCGCCAGGAACAGGCAATCCAGCAGACATACGCAGGCAAGCCATGTCAACACGGCCCGCTTTATTTGCGGCGGCTTACCGAACACAAAGACTGCCGCCCTTAAAAGGATTATCAGCAGGATAGCGGCAATAATATACGGATACAATGACTGTGGCAGTGACAGAATGAAAACTCCCGGCACAAGTATTATGATGGCAACGGACAACCATCGGCTCTTGTCAATTTGCTGTTTGTTTTCACTTCGGGCGATTATTGTCACAAACGCTATATACAAGGCAAGTATAGTTGATGATATGGCTGTGTCCGTCCGGAACTCTTTTGTGCTGCCGCCGAATATGGCGTAGGCGGATATGACATAGACCATCGCCCGGCATCCGGCCATGAATACTACTGAATATGAAAAGCGTTTATGCGTTAAATCGTACAGTATTATCATTACCGCCAGCAGCAGGGCAAGGTATGTGCAGTGTGGGAAGTATATCAGCAGCAGGCTCATGGCTGCCGCGAACAACAGCACGATAAAGATAAGCGCGGCTCTCGGCGATATCCGGCCCGAGGCTATAGGTCTGTCGGGTCTCTGCTGTCGGTCAATCTTTACATCGAGAAGGTCGTTCAGAGCCGTGCCCGCCATGTAGAATAAACTGGTTACGATTGACAGGATAACTACGGGCAGCACAGCAATGGGGTTTGATGACGCAATTGATCCGATGGCCGATCCTGTAAGTACGTTCGTCCAGCAGGTCGGCAGGTTGGATATGCGGGTCAGTGCTGCATATTGTTTTATGAGCGTACGCATATGACTCCATTCAGTGCTGCGTCAAGTATTCCAAATTTCAAACTTGAGATTACTTTGGTCGAATACCTTAAGTTTCGCCAACTGCTCTTGCATCCAGAGTAATTCCTTTGCAATACCTTCAGCCAGGTCATCCGTTCTCAGTTCATCCGGCAAAACGGTCCAGGCGTATGTCTCTATCTCAAAATGTCTGCAGTCACTTATCTTACGAATGTTTTTCAGACAGTCAACGATCTCGTGGCTCGTTGTCTTGAGATGGCCAAATTTTTCGATGAAGATCGGCATGTGGAAATGGCAGCGCAGCGTACCAGCCGTACGGGGATTAGCATTACTGATTGCCTCCGGCAAATCATCGTATGATAGCATCCGCCCGGGTTGCCTGATATACGTCTGGTGCAGGTACCTGTCTTCCTGGAATGTTCTTAACTGCTCGAAAACAGGTTGGACATTCTCGGCGGAAATGTCCGCATGCAGAGCTGATGATACATGCACCTTCCCAATCCGAATACCACCTGCGGCATAATTCCTGATAGCGGTCTGCTGATTCTCGAATATAACTGAGGCATGACAGATATCATGGCAGACTCGTATGTATCGCAGGACATCGGTCTCAATTCGGCCGGGCAGAAGATAGTCTTTGAAGAACGATACAACATCACCGCTGCTGCTGAGGATACAGCCGGGTTCGGGTTCTATGTCCACGTGGATCAGTTTTCCTGTCTGAAGTTCGTTGGTTCTCAGTAATTCCGCTGTTCGCAGCAGGTTTTCGGCTGCTTTTCTGTAGTCGAATTCGCCGGAAGGCCATCCAAGGGGCAATGTTGATATACCAGCTTCAGATCCCTCCGGCATCAGCTCTGTCAGGATTCTTATCAGGTTGGCTGTATGGTTCAGCCGTTCAGGCTGTGTCCAGTCCGGCTTATATACCTGGTATTTTACCGTCTGTCCGTGAAAGTCGCCGTACGGGAATCCATTCATGGTAAATGCTGTCAGACCGTTGGATTCGAGAAACTCTCTGAATTCTCTCAGGCGATCTTCAGCCAACATCTGGCGTGCCGTCCGGGCGGAAAGCCAGAGCCCGACGGCAAGAGGTTGGTTATCCGATATCCTTGTTTTGATGTCCAGGGCGTATTTTTCAAGACTGGAGAGATATCGATCAAGGTATTCTCCTGCATGCACGTTCGTGCAGTACCCGACAATGTAGCTCGCATTTGTTGTTTTATTCATAACGATAATGGAACCTCTCACTCTGACTCAGGAATTCAACCGGATTTCGGTGCGTAATCTTCTCGATAAGCTCGTCCGTGTATCCCCTTTGTCTCATCTCGAAACGCACCTTTGGCACCGAAAGCGGGTCGCTGTCGCCCCAGTCGGCTGCCGAGTTTATCCATATCCGGTCAGGGCCGTACATCTCAATAATATCGACTGCGCGCTGCGGTGTGCACTTTGTATTCGGATAAATTGTCAGTCCCGCCCAGTAGCCACGATCCAGTATCTCCGAAACTGTGTGTTCCTCCGCGTGGTCGATCAGAACCCTGTCCGGGTCTATGCCGCTGTTGGCACTGATAGCGTCCATGATAAGCCGTGTCCCTTTGAGTTTATCTTCCAGGTGCGGAGTATGGACAAGGATCAACTGGTCGTATTCTGAAGCAAGGGCAATCTGCTCTTCCAGTATTACCAACTCGTTCTTCGTATTCTTGTTTAGTCCGATCTCCCCGATGCCAACCACACGCTCGGACTCCAGGAATTCCGGGATGATTGAAATTACTTCTCTTGCAAACGCCGGGTCGTCGGCTTCCTTCGGATTGATGCATATCCAGCTATAGTATTCTATGCCATATTTGCCGGCCCGCCGGGGTTCGTACTGAGTCAGTTGCACGAAGTAGTCACGGAAGCCGTGAACGCTGCCGCGGTCGAAGGCGTTCCAGAACGCCGGCTCTGTAATGCAGACGCATCCGGCCAGTGCCATTCGCATATAGTCGTCCGTAGTTCGCGAAACCATATGAATATGTGGATCTATGTACTTCATTAGAATTATTCTCCATTTTTCGCAGCACCTGTCGCACCTTTGACGCCATCGGCCGACTGCGGCAGTTCTGCGGTCTTGTCACTGAATATTTCGAGTATTCGTCCGGCACGGTTTGCCTCGCCGTCAGAGAGTATGTTCAGGGCCTCGAAAAAGGCCGTTAGGCGGTAATCGCTTCCGGCTGCATGGCTGTCACTCGTGCGGTCCATGCGATCGAAGAATGCGGCCAGGTCAATCAGTTTGGCCCGATTCTCCGGGAAGTAACGGTCTATTACCTCTTTGGATGTCAGTGTATTATGTATTTTTTCTTTAATCATGTTTCCCCCGCATTCCAATTTGAAAATTCAAATTGCTTTTGTCAAATCAGCCGGATGACTCATGCCGGTTGAATCTCTCCATGTACGATATCGCAGCGAGCATCCGGTTCGTGTCTATCTTGTGTATGTCGAACACCCGGCCTATCTTGTTAATTGAAGGGATTGTGAGTCTGCCCCCAAGATGTTCCTGAAATTCATCCAGTCCGCCAAGCAGCGTCCTGGCATGCTGCATCACACGGTGGTACAGCTCGAAACCCATTTCGTTAAG
The DNA here is from genome assembly GCA_030630905.1 of Sedimentisphaerales bacterium. Classification (GTDB taxonomy): domain Bacteria; phylum Planctomycetota; class Phycisphaerae; order Sedimentisphaerales; family Anaerobacaceae; genus JAFGPJ01. The sequence goes on along the minus strand of DAOVMB010000032.1, from coordinate 5,130 downwards.
GCACTCTAGTATCTTTCCATGATCCGTATCACAGAGCCAGCCCATGAGGTTGGCATATGTAGCATCAATAGCTATTCCAATAGCGACCGCCTCGCCGTGTGAAAGTTCGAATCCGCTCATCTGTTCCAGTTTGTGTGCCGACCAGTGCCCGAAATCCAACGGCCTGGCATCATTCTGTTCGAACGGATCTCCATTGAGCGTAATATGGTCGAAGTGCAGTCTGGCGCTTCGCCTGATGATAGGAATCGAAACGTTGAGGTTACGTGACCGGATCCTGTGGCAGTTCCTGTATATATATTCGAAGAGCAGCGGATCCTTGAGCAGTGCCACCTTAACCGCCTCGCTAAAGCCTGCCAGCCAGTGGCGCGGCGTCAACGTCTCCAGCGTCGCTTCGTCGTTGATAACAAGCCAGGGAGCAGCAAAAACACCCATATAGTTTTTCTTGCCGAACGCATTTATGCCATTCTTTACCGCCATGGCGGAGTCCGCCTGTGACAGTGTTGTTGTTGCTATTCGGACCAGCCGCAGGCCTCTGTGCGCTACTGACGCGGCGAACCCTACGGCATCCAGGACGGCACCTCCACCTATGGCAATAACAAATGATTTTCGGCAGAGGCGGCATTTTTCGATAGCCTCCATGATTAGTCTGAAATTCTGCCGGTCGTTCTTGATCTGCTCGCCGCCGGGCACGATATGGATTTTTGGTGAGTTTTCGGGCAAATATTTTTTGAAGTAGTCATTTATTTTGCTGACCAAATTTACCTGTTTTCGCGCAACGTTTGTGTCTATGAACATCGCTATCCCGGCGCGCCGGGAATACGGACCTTCCTTGGAGAGAATCTCCGAAAGGGCTTCGTTCTCGGGAGCAAATGTATTGGCGGTAAATCTTAGACGGTGAGTGAATCTACAGGAAAACGCTGCATCGTAAGCGATTTTATAGGCCGCAGTAGTCAGTTCGATCGGCTTGGCGATTGCTTCTTGATCGGCATACTTTAGACTGTTGTTCATTACCTCTCCCCCTATTATCTCGTATCACTATACTATGGTATTATTATAGCAAAATTCAACTGAAAATGCAAGTGAATTTCAGTCCGGGCAATGGGGCTCGGAGCGATTGGCACTTATCAACGGCAAGGTATTATACGAAAAGGCGAAATCGATTTATTTCTCCCATATCACGGACGATGAATAAATCTCTCACTTTAATCTTCGCCTCAGTTGGTCGAGCAGTTGTGTGCTTAATCTGGAGCGGGCCAGTTCGCCGGAGCCGCGAAGCCGAACCTGCCGGCTTTCCAGGCGGCCGTCCGGCAGCTTGAAAGCAACCTCCACGTAATCGGATCCGTTTTCATCTCGATAGGCCTGACCAACAGCAATCGCCCATTGACTTGTGGTTGCATCGGCTGCTGTTGTAGCCAGCCGTTTTATTCTTTGGTTCCCGGATTTGCTGCCGGTCAGGTCATCATTGTTTATGCCGAGCAAGTGATGCAGTTTCTCCACGGTTGGAGCCACATACGCCCCGGCCAATATCTGCCCGGCCCCGTCGGCGCTGTTCAATGCCGCAGCCAGACTCCCGCCGCTGCCTGCTTCCGCCAAAGCCAGTGTTTCGCCGCGTGCTTTCAGCAGCTTCAAGACGTGTTCTTCCAGCGACGTTTCGTCGTCTGCGTATACATATTCACCCAGGTGTTTCATAATCTTCTGTTTTAGCTCCGAGAGTCTCGCCCTGTCCTGCGGCGTGTCTTCGGGCAGCGAAAATGTGAAATCCACCCGGCTGCCTTCGAACTGCGATGAAACCGTGATGTCGGGCGCCAGCGGCACGTTATCTCCAAGCGACTGGTCGATCTGGGACTGGCCGAGGCCGATGAACCGCAACGTCAGCGAACACCCGGGCAGTCGAGTGCCGAACCGCCTGCTAAGATACGGCACAAGCTCGTTATGAACCATGGCCTGCAATTCGCGAGGCGGCCCCGGCAGCGCGACGATTGAGACGTCGGCCGGCTCGAAAGCAAGGCCGACGGCGGTGCCTTCGGTATTCCTGAAGTAGGTTCCTTCCGTTGGTACCTGTGTCTGCCGGCGTAAATTCGCGCGAAGCTGATCGGGTGAAACGCGGAATCTTCGAGCCATCTCCTGCAGCGCATCGGGGTGTTCTTTAAGCGTAATGCCCGTAAAGTCGGAGAGTGCTTCGCGGGTGATGTCGTTATTGGTTGGGCCAAGACCTCCGGTAACAATGATCAGATCGGCCTTGTCCGTGGCGTATTGTAGAGCCTCTTTGAGATCGGCCTGTTTGTCATCGACGCTCATCGAGCTGATGCATTCCAGGCCCAACGGGCGCAGGGTTCGGGTGAGCAAGTAGGTGTGCCCATCCGGATAGACGCCCGATAGCAGTTCGCCGCCAGTGACGATGATTATATATTTAGTGGACTTAGCATCGCTATGTTTGACATAACGGTTTACCCAGTAGCGGGTGCGATCCAGGTAATATTCGGGAGCGAGGGGTGTATAGTCGAGGTACTTGAAATCCGGGATTTGTTTGGGGACGGCCGGTTCGATTTGTGTGCCTTCATGCCATTCATTGAATGATGTGATGCCGATGATAGGCGGCCGGACGGCGATGGCGGCGGCAAATTCGCGGTCGTAGTAGGCACCGTTCTGACGGTCCCGCGTATTGACGTTGTTCCAGGGCCGAATACGCAGATCTATGTATCCCGGTCCGACCGAGGGAATGAACAGCTTGTCGTTTTGCTGTGCCCATTTTGCGAGCTTGGGCCAGTTATTGATAGTGGAGCCGTATGTGAAGCCGTCGGTTGCGAAATAGGTATAGTAGCCATCGAAGTGGCTTTCGGTCATAAAGGTTTGTTCGTTTTCTTTGACCCATAGACCGATGACGACCGAATCGTATTTGGTGTTTCGGATGGTTTGCGGCCCGTCGGGCGAGAGGATCGTTTTCCATTGCTTTGCCGGGGTAAGGTAGGAATCATAGATATAGAACATGGGGAGTAGCTTGTCTTTGCCGTAGCGGTAGAAGGCCGAATGTGAGCCGTACTTATCGATAATATGGACAATGGCGTCACGGGTGGTCTGAGCGTTTCGGCCTGGAAACGGCTCGATATGAAAACACACCTTGGTGTTATGCCGTGCCGCAGCATCAAGCAAACGCGGAACGACTTTATCCGTGTACGAATCTTTGCCCCACCATGATGTGCAAATCACTCCGACTTTTGCCCGGCGAAGCATCAGCATGTGAGCATTCAGATCCTGGTTGCTGTTGGAACTGTAACAGCCGAGTTTCGGGTAGAAGTCGGCGCCAATGTCATCCCCGCCGGGATAGTTACTCGGTTTACCTTCTTTTACGGATTGCTGATGGTTCCAGTGATAATGGAATTTGTCGGTTTGGGGATTTCCGTACCATGGGTAGTAAAAGGCATGAACTTTATTATATGGTTGTGAATCACCGGCTCGGGCAGAGTATTGGATAAGGCATATCAACAAACCAACTGCAATTAACACAGCTATTCGAGCCATTTTCGATTGTTCCATCAGGCTTTAGCTCCTGGATTTATTGTCGTCATCTTTGGGTTCTGTTTTTCTATTCTACACGATATAATATAATCAATCGGTTTCGCAAGCGAATATTGGGAGCGAACTCCCTGTTTAAGGCTTGTATAATTAAGTTATACCAAATAGTTCATCATATATGGCAGTAGTAACGTTGTCTGACATTCATGTGGCTTTCGGCCCGGAAGTCGTTCTGGATCAGTTGAATCTTCAACTCCATTCAGGCGAAAAAGTCGGTATGGTGGGTGCAAACGGCTCAGGAAAGAGTACGATCTTAAAGCTGATTGTCGGCCAAATCGAGCCGGATATAGGCATGGTGGTCAAGCAGAAGGCATTGCGTATCGGCTACTTATCACAGGAGACTACGTTCAGCGGCAATCGTACAATTACCGAAGAGATGCACGCCGGTGTAGAGCATTTGATCAAACTTCAACGGACTATCCACGACGTTTCTCATGAAATGGAAAGCCTGAGCGGTTCGGCACTGCAGATTATGATGAAGAAATACGACCGTCTGTGCCACGATTTCGAGATAGCAGGGGGGTATGCTTATGAAATTCGCATCCTCAAGACTTTGGCGGGTCTGGGTTTCGAGCCTGAACTGCATTACGTCAAAACATCGGCCCTTAGCGGCGGCCAGTTGTCGCGCCTGGGCCTGGCCCAGGTTTTGATGCTGGATACGGACCTGCTGCTTTTGGATGAGCCGACTAATCACCTGGACCTGCAGGCAACCGAATGGCTGGAGAAGTTCCTGGCCGGCTACAATGGGGCCGCTGTCATTATCAGTCATGACAGGTGCTTACTGGATAAAGTCGCGTGCAAGATCGTTGAAGTTGAAAACCGGCAGGCCCGCGTTTGGAACGGTAATTACAGCAACTATGTACAAACCCGACAGACCGAACGGCTTCACCGGGAGCGGGAACATACCAGGCGCGTCGAGATGGTCGAGCGCACGCTGGACTTCATCGCCCGCAACAAGGATCAGGAAGGGATGCGAAAGACTGCACGAGGCCGGAAAACTCGCTTGAACCGCCTGCTCAAAGAAAACCCCGGATTTCTGGACAAGCCTTCTAACCAGAAAAAAATCAATTTCTCGTTTGGCAAAACTGACCGTAAGAGCGACCTTGTGCTGCGCTGCGAAGGGCTGGGCAAATCCTTTGGACATCTGACGCTGTTTGAGAATCTGACATTTGATATACTCAACGGGCAGCGCATCGGTATCACCGGCCCGAATGGCACGGGTAAGAGCACTTTTTTGCGCCTGGCTCTCGGTCAGCTTGAACCATCGGCAGGCTCCATCCGCATGGGGAAGAATCTCCGTGTGGGATATCTCGATCAGCACGGCGACGTTCTGGATCCTTCAAGAAGCGTTCTGGACGAAGCCCTCGGCGCCAATTCCAAACTCTCATCGGAGCAGGTTCGTAACAGGCTGGGCGCCTTTCTATTCACCGGCGACGATGTATTCAAGCGGTGCGGGGATTTGAGCGGTGGGCAGCGCAATCGCCTGATGCTTTGCAGGTTGGTTCTGGCCGATCCCGATCTGTTGGTCATGGATGAGCCTACTAATCATCTGGATAT
>DAOVMB010000055.1 GCA_030630905.1 Sedimentisphaerales bacterium | reverse complement strand
GTCCCAGTTAATCTTATATGCAAAGGTTTTGCGACCACCATGGTCGGTGACGTAAAGTGTTCTACCGTCCGGTGTGCCGATGACGCCGTTCGGCCGGACCATGTCGTCGATGACACGGATGAGCTTTTTGCGGTCGGCAGAGAGATAATAGACGTGTTCGCCGCCTTGCTCCATACCATCTCTGTTTCCGTAGCGAGGATCGGTGAAGTAAATGCCGCCTTTCGGATCGATCCACAAATCGTTGAGGCTGTTGAATTTTTTGCCCTGATACTTGTCCGCCAAGACCGTTACATTGCCTTTTTGGCCGATAGACACCAGCCGGCGCCCGCCGCCTTCGCAGGCCAGAAGATTGCCGTCTTTGTCGAAGTAAAGACCGTTAGCTCCACCGGAATTTTCGCGAAACGTCGAGAGCTTGCCGTCCAGCGACCATTTGTGAATCCGATTGTTGGGAATATCCGTGAAAAAGACATTGCCCCGGGCGTCCGCCGCCGGCCCTTCGGTAAACGCGAAGCCCCCGGCGAGTTTCTCCACCTTCGCACCCGTCGCGACGACACTTCGTTTTTCGCCTGAGCGCTTTTTAGGGAAATAGACCCTCACGTCCGGATGCATCGTATAGAGACGGTATTCGGCTCCGTCATGCACCAGGATACCGCTGGATTTATTACCGGTCACAATCGGGTTATTCGGGTACTTCTTCCAATGGACCAAGTCTCTCGAAACGGCCACGCTCGTTGTCCAATTGCGCCACGGCAGCTCGCCGGTGGCGTGGTAGTAGGCATAGTATCTGCCTTTATACTTGATGATTTGATTGAGCGCCACGGCGTGCCGGTCGTAGGGTTCCGGACCTTTGGCGATGACGGGCTCGTCCTGGACGTTGGTCCACACCTTGCAATCGGTCGAGGTTGCCAGCCAGATGCCCTCATCATTGCGCTCGTAGTAGAGGTACCACGTTTGGCCTTCCACCCAAACAGTGGGCGTGCCGTAGGGTCCGGGACTGAGACGTTTACCATTGGTGTAACGGACATCAAGGCTGCCGTGGTCTCGCCAGCGAATCCTGTCCGCAGAAGTGAGCATATGAGTGATGTCGTGACGACCTTCAGCGAACATGTAATACGTGTCACTCTGCCTGACAACGCACATATCCTCGACCCAGGACTCATCAAATATGGGATTACCGGGATACCGTGTCCATGTGAGGCCATCGGGCGACATCGCGTAGCCCAAGTATTTGGTGTCTGAACGGTCATCGTTGTATCCTGTATACCACAAATGGTAGGTATTTACATCCCGCAGAATATATCCCCGCTCGCGTATCTTGCGGTCCCAGGTGTCTGTGCCGGTTCCGGCAAAAAGCGGATTGCCCTCGTAGGCGACGAAGTCCACGAGTTCGCGGGGGAACTCCTCCACAGCCACTTCTTCTATAGCGTTCACACCCCGGGCCAATTCGTTTGGGTAGCCCAATGCTGTCACCACAAGTAACAAGATAGCCAAACCATACCGTTTCATATTCATGGGAATCTCCTTTCACTTTTTAGGTTGAGCATACAAACTAATGACTCCATAAGCATTAGAATTATACTCATTCGGTCATCATTTTCCATCGGCTGTTCGTCTGATTTTGTCATCCAGCTCATCAAGTCCGAAGCCTTCGCCGACAACAATATGTTTCCGGTCTGTCAGAACTAACCACGGCAGCGCCTTCACACCCCATGCGGTGCGGGTTGTCTCGATATCGCCGGTTATCGTGCCGACGGGGAAAGGAAGGTTGTTATCTTTGGCCCACGTCTCAAGTTTATCGCTCTCGATTTTCGAGGCATGGACGGCGGCCACGACGATGCCTTTTTGTACCAACGACTCGGCTTGCCTGGCCATTTGAAGGATAGTGTTCCGTGAGGGGCGTTGCTGGAAGTCAAAGAAACAAATGAGGATTCTTTTGCTCTGCACCTGCTCGGATTTGAGTTCGATCAGCTCTTTCCAGCCGGGCAGGGGCTTGCCGAGCAGTGGCCTCAATCCGGTGTGTACGCCGCGTCGGCCGAGGACGACCTCGACGTCACGGTCGCCACCCTTAGCGTCGAGGAATCCGGCGCCGCCGGATATGCGGCCCATGCCGGCCTGAATCCGCAGGGGACCGGCACAAACGCCATCGACAGTGAACCTGCCATGCTCGTCGCTGGAACTCTGGTGTCTCGGCTGTCCTGCTGTGTTGCTGCCGCGCGGACCCGTTACGTTGATCGGAACACCCGCGACCGGAGTTCCGTTGGCATCGACAATCACGCCGGAGATGGATCGGTTTGCCGGCGTCAGGAAAATAGGCGAGACCTCAACCTGCCTGTCCCGCGCTGTGTCGAAGGGAAGTTCTCTGTGCTCGACCGGGCCAAAATCCTCAGCACTCACCTCAAGGCGGTACCGAAAGTTCTCAGTGGGTGCCGGGACGGCGTGGGCCTCATAGAAGCCGTTGGCATCCGTGAGCACAGCGGGAGCCACACTCGTTATCCAGCCCGGCATTTTGGCCCGCAGTGAAACGGTCGCCGTGGGTATCGCTTTACCGTTAGGGTCCGTGATATGGCCACGAACCACAAAAGCGGGCGAAAGAATCACGTCAACCGGTTGGGCATGGTCCTTCGCATCCGCCAAGCCCGCCAAATTGCGTTCAGGATCCCGGGCCAAAACCAGGATGTCTCGGACGTTTGAGCTTGGACGCCATGAAACCTTGAATCGGCCCTTCTCATCGGTACGCGAGGTTTCTTCGCAGACCGGCTTGGAACTGACAATCGCACCTGCCACAGGTTGTCCGCTCGGATCACGCACGGTTCCTGTCACGACCGGATATGCAACCAGACTGACTTGTCGCCGGATTGATTCGCCCTTGGCGATAATTACAGGCTCCGGGTCTGTGAAATAGTCGTAGGTGTCTGCCCACATCCGCAGACGAGACTCTCCGGGCGGCACACGCAGGCGGACGAGACCGTCGGCATTTGTGCACACTGAATTGTACCAGCAGGGATGCAGGCCGAAATTGGCCGGCTGCGAGACATTCACGGTCGCGTTCTCGATGGGCTTCTCCGTTGCAGCGTCCAGAATTGTGACCTCGACCAGCCCCCCTTTACTCACCGGGACACTAACCTCAACCGTTTGACCTGTTTCGAGAGAGACCTTCACATCCTTGCCGACCCAGTCCGCCGGCTGACCGTACGGGGCCACTACCTGAAGGGAATAGTCATTCGCGGCCAAGCCCGTGTAAATAAAAGCGCCATCCGGGCCGGAGGTAACGGGAAGCACACACGAGTAGTTGGCATATCTGGCATCCGGCCGGGCGAGCAGACGGACACCTGCCACGCCTTCACCGGTTTCCTCGTCAAACACCCTGCCTCGAAGGATTCCCTCGGGCTTCAGGACAATGCGGACATCGGTCCGTCCCGCGCTGAATTGGCTGCCCGCCATATTTGACAGCTCGTGCTCCCAGTATGTCCAGCAGGAGGCCTTGCCGGGGGCTTCGACCCAGAGATCAGCTTTGCTTTTAGCGGGGAGGTGGTCAAAACGGAATCGGCCCTCACCATCGGTCCGGGCCGTTAACCAGTCTTGCGGCGTCTCAAAGGCCACGCCAGGCGTCCCACCCATCCAGCCCATCTTCAGGCACAAGCAAACCATTGCTCCGGAGACTCCCCGTCCGGCCTCATCGACCACTGTGCCTGCGAGAGCCGCAGGCTCACCAAGGCGTACAATCATGTCCTGTTCCGATTGCCCAAAGCGTACGCCCTGCCAACCCAACGCGAGTCCTTTCTTCCAGGCGACGACCCAGATATAGTCCTTTCTCTTGGCGCTGACCTGTAGTTGGAATCTGCCGTCTTGTCCTGTGATCATACGACTTGGCACTGCCCAACTCGTCCGACCAGACGCGTAGTCATACAATTGCTCGCAGCCGACTACCTCAGCGCCCACTACGGGACGACCGCGCCAGTCCACAATCGAGCCGGAACAATCCACCTGCTTGACGGACCCTTGGCCCCACAACACACCCGCAGAGCCGGCAATAATTATGATAAAGACCGTCCAGACAATAAAACATTTCTCATAGTGCCACATTGTTCATCTCATCAATCATGTTATCCAGATTATCAAAGCCAAAGCCTTCGGCAATAATAATGTGATTGCTATCGGTAAAAATCAGCCAGGGAAGCGATTTGACGCCCCAGTTGAAACGTGTTTTTTCTTCGTCGTCTTGAATCATTCCAACCGGGAAGGGGATGTTGTTCTTTTTCACCCATTCATTGAGCGTGTTTTCATCGATATTCGAGGCGTGAATAGCAACAACGGCTAGACCTTTTTCTTTCAGCGATTCCGTCTGTTTGGCAAGCTGCGTAATGCAATTCCGCGACGACCGCTGCTGCATATCGAAAAAGCAAACGAGCATTATATTGTCTTTAGCTTGGTCCGGAGCGAGATCGACCTTTATGCCTTGAAAGTCAGGCAGCGTTTTATTGACGAGTGATGCAAGCATCTTAGGCGGCATGTCCGCCTCGGTCGCGCCCTTTTCGCCGAAGATATACATCAGGTTGGTTCTTGTATCGCGTATTCTGTCGCCAGGTCTCAAGTTCAGTGTCCCGAGCAGGAACTCGATCTCCCCTGCAGGGCAATTCACCATGCTGCTGGTTAGTGTAGCACTTCTTTCAGATTTTGCATGGTTGTCCTTATAGACGTGGGAAACACTCTTCATAACAAAAACATCTGCGATCTTTTCGTAGTCCAATTCCCAGTGAGTTTGGCTTCTGGCGCTTGAGGTAAAGTACTCCCTCAGACAACAACCCTTCGACAAATCAAATACGAACCGCGTTACGATTTTCCCGTAATCTTCATAATTACCGCCGGTCTGAAGAGTAACAATGTCTCCTTCTTGTGTAATACTTCCTTTCGACTTCATTGTGCCCCCTAACCGATGATAGCCTCGCAGTTGCCCAATTACATCTGGATAAATCTCCTTTGCCAAAATGTGTAGAGGATCAAAACCGATACCTTCAAAGTGGCTGGGCCATCCGTCTCTTCGATAGATGTTCAGACTTCTCGGTGCATCTTGCACTGCATGGCCCTGAAAAAATAAGACGTAGTCACAATCGCCTTTGGTCATCCCAAAGATTGGATTCAGTTCGGAACTACGCCATCGCTTTGTTTTGGCATCAAATTCCCCTAAACAGAACCACCTCCACCTGACCGCATCCATCTCCCGGTTGAGCAGAAACTCGGCCTTGTATTTCTCCCGACGACGCATCGCCCCTTGTCCAATTCCAGTCGATGTGGAAGAAATGATGTTAGCTTTTCCTGCCCAGGTTTTGAGCTTTGCCAAATTCTCCTCGTAGCCGTCAGCAATAACTTTAAGCAGCTCAATGTCACCCTCTATGGCTGCAAAGCAGCCTTGGGTATTTAGCATAATAGCCGTGCCGACAACAGCCAGAGCAGCGCATCCCCACTTTATATTCATCTTTTGCTACTCCTTTGACCTATCAGAACCGGCTGGGGTGATTTTCAACTTGGCCAGGTAGATGCTGGTTTTGCCTTCGTGGCTGGAGTAGTAGCTGAGGTAAAGCATGTTATCGTGACAAACCATACCGGGATAGCTGGTGTCGCCGCCACTGGGCAGTTTTGTAAGTTTGGTCATAGTGCCATTTTCGACGTCGAGGTAGCAAAGGGCAGTATGTGCGCCGCCGTCGTGCATTCTGCCCGCGGCGAGCCAATGTCCGGCGGGGATTTTGATGAAATTGGGGCCGCCGAATCCGTTGAATTCCGCTCCGAGATCCTTCCATTGCCACTGTTTGTAGCCGGGCCGGCTCACGCCCAGCAGGGCACTGCTCGGATCATCGCCGCGCCGGTCGCGCCGCACGAGCGCATAGCAAGTCGCTTCGGAATCAAAACGCAGCGTCACTTCCGTCGGGTAACCCTGCTCAAACAGCTTTGGCACGTGCGGCTTGTAATGAATTCCGTCGTCACTGACGAGCAGATCGAGATAGCGACCACCTTTGCCGGCCGTGTAGGAGATGCCGTAGGCCCTGCCTTTATTCCAGGTTACGCACCACAGCCAGCGCCCCGGCTCGACGGCAATCTGCGGCTCGGTCCATTGCCTGCCGTTTGCCGAGAAGCTCACGAATGTACCGGTAGGCGCCGACTGATTATCTTTCTCTCGCGGAGCGGCTCCACCGATCAGCATCAGCCGGCCGTCAGGCGTCACGGACAAATGCGCATCGCGAAGGTCGTAGCCTTCCAGGGAAACAGAAGCCGCAGACTTCCACGTATCGGCCTCTTTCGATTCGAGGATTCGTATCTCGCCGTCGGTGGAAACGTGCCCTCTGCCCTCGCGAAACGCGCAGTAAAACGCATCGTGCCATCGCACAAGGTCTGTGAACGCATTGTGCGGAGCCTGGTCCCAAATCCTGCCGACTTCAACAACCTCCACCGTCACCGGAGCAGCACCGAAGCCGCACGAAGCCAAAACCAAACACAGTACCATTATAAAATGTCGTCTGCTGTTCATATCCATTTGCCTTCCATTCTAAATCTTGTCATCCAGCTCATCAAGGCCGAATCCCTCGGCGGTAACAGTGTGTTCCTTGTCCGTCAGAATCAGCCACGGCAGCGATTTAACGCCCCAGTTGAAACGGATTTCTTCTTCATCCCCTTGAATCATCCCAACCGGGAACGGAATGCTATTCTTTTTCACCCACTCATCGAGGTCGTTCTTCTCTACCTTCGAGGCCTGGACGGCGACAACGGTAATACCTTTTCGTTTCAGTTCTTCCGCTCGTTTTGCGAGTTGTATTATGCAATTTCGCGATGGTCGCTGGTTCATGTCCCAGAAGCAAACCAAGAGCATCTTACCTTTTGCCTGATCAATGTCGAACTCAATATCGATCCCTGCAAATGACGTTATCTTTCTCTCTTTCGCCTTTAATGGAATCAAGGTAATTGTCTGGTTGTAAAACATGTCCCGCGGCCCCGATTCCGCTCGTGAATCCACTACATAATATTCCATATCCGGGATAATCCCATTGATTTTCAGCCGTCCTTCCGCATCGGTTTTACCGTTGTGGTAATCTGCACGAAAGAGCCGATTACCCCACATTACAGGTTTTACTTTCACAGACAGATTTGCACATGACTCGCCTCGTTTATCAGTAAGTAAAACATCCGCCACTTGCCCCTGCTGCATAACCAGCGGCTTAGACAGAACGGTCGGATTTTCTACATTGTCAATCATTTCTGCAAGAATGTATTGATAATCTTTTGTATTGCCATAGACAAAGAGCTTCAAGCCAACCGGCACATCTTTCAGCTCGAACGAACCATCTGAACTTGTGCCGGTGTAAGCTCCGCTGGCGCCTGACCAGGTAAGCGTCTCGTAAGATGCCGAATTCGTCGTGGATATTTTAATATCCGCCGCGGGTGAGCCATCCGGCAGTTGCACTTTCCCTTTTACACTTGTCAGGCGCCCGGCAATTGGAGGTGATTTGAGGGTGACGGTCATCTCTTGTCCTTGTGCATCAAAACGCAAACTTGATTCGGGCGGCCTCTGGCCTCTCAGGACATATACTCCTTCCGGCGGTGAACCAAAGGAAAGGGATGTCTGGCCGGACATAACTCGAACGGTTAAAACACCGTCGTCATCAGTGCGGCCGTCAATTCGCCCGCTTTCATTTGAACCACGGATACGCGCTCCCGCGACCGGGAGGTTTGTTTTGACATCGACGACATGGCATTTTATCAGCGTGCCCCGATAGGCTTCGATGGCAAAATCTTTAACCACCTCTCCGGGTTCAAACTGATCCTGCGTCTCTGATGCGATGTAATCCTTATGCTCAATAGTGATGACATAAATTCCATTGGCATTTGTAGAACTTCCCCACGGACTCATATCCCAGCCTTCGGCGGGCAAGTCTTCAAGGCGGAATTTGCCCTGAGGATCGGTTCTGGTTAAAATGAAATTCCACATCCATTCGGTATGGAATTTGACTAACGCACCTTTAACAGGTTTGCCGTCTTCATCCAAAATGGTTCCGGAGACAGTAGCCCCTTTGCTCAGGCGCATCGGCCTGTCACCTCTAAAAGATAATCCAGTGGCATAACCTTTAAGCGAAGCGTGAAAACCGCATCGTGTTTTGGGCAGATTTTTTATAATCGCCTTACCTTCGGCTCCCGTTGTGCCGCCAACAATGCTGACATAGGTAGGTAAAGAAAGATAGTCACGGAAAAGCGGCTCTGAATCGGCACGATTACCGACACTATATGGCCAGACCCAGGCGCCGGCCAAAGGCTTTCCATCATGATCTGTGACGGTAATCGTCTGCGATTTGGGCTCGGTCAATACGATTTCATATCCGGCTTGTTTCTGATTCCGATCAATCTTTTTCCAGCCAAAGGCATAGCCGGGACAGGAGGCCAAAAGGACATAGGAATCCCGGCCGTATGGGTATTCCTTAGGATCGCCATATTTCAGAGAATCTTTGAAAGTAAACGAGCCATCCATCCCCGATTCTGTCTCTTCTGCGATACGATTGCCCATGCCCCATCGAGTATGGTTATAGTATAACACGACTTTCGCTTTTGAGATTGGTTGTCCTTTGGTATCAATTATCCTGCCGGCAACAGTATGAGATTTATCCTGCTGACCGAAAGCGGCAAAAGTTACACACACGCACAATACTAAAAAGCATACCTTTTCCATGATATTCTCCGTAAATAACGGTATGTTCAACTGCTATCCAATTTCTGCGCATAACAAATCCTCTTTACAGCAATAACTGTCCGTCAAGTCTGATTCCTCGTTCAAGTAGCAGCTTTGGGGCTCATAACCTAAATTATGACGCTGATTTCAACAAAATGTTACAGGTTTTTTTGCACTTTTAAAATATTTGTTCTTTTATCAAATATTACTGTGCTATAGCTATTCAGGAAAAAACGCCGCCCTTTGAAGCCCCCGGATTTGAGCTTAATTCATAGACAGGGCACAATTACTCTATATGAAGCAAATTATCTTCAATGGACGTATTATTATCTTTATTCCGAGAACCGCTAACCAGCGTTCTTTACTCGTTATTTACTTCACGCCTTTTACTCGCATCTGCAGAGCATAGATCGAGGTTTGTGCCGTGATAAAAAGCGTATGTCTATCGGCGCCGCCGAAGGTAACGTTTGCCGTCCAGCCGGCGTCGATTGGAATATGCTCGATCTTTTCGCCAGCCGGATTGAAGACCGTAGCGCCCCGGCCTGTCAGGTAAATGTTGCCCTCGTTGTCGATAGTCATGCCGTCCGAGCCCATCGAGCAGAACAGCTTTTTGCCCGACAGCGTACCGTCTGCTTCGATGTTATAAACATACGTCTTTCGGTCGCCAATATCGGCGACATAGAGCAGCTTGCCGTCGGGCGTACCGATGATGCCGTTGGGCTGAACAAGGTCATCGGTGACTCGCATCATTTTTTTTCGGCCGGGCGTTAGATAAT
>DAOVMB010000325.1 GCA_030630905.1 Sedimentisphaerales bacterium | reverse complement strand
GATTCCAAAGCTTTGATTCTACTTTTCCCTTTTGCGGATTCGGTGGCGGTAATGGTCCAGGATTACGGCCGCGACGATAACGCAGCCTGTGATAAGACGCTTGGTCGATTCCTGTGCCCCGATCTGAGCCAGGCCGGTCCCTAAGACGGCAATGATAAGCACGCCGAAGAATGAGCTGACCACCGAGCCCCTGCCGCCCATCAGGCTGGTGCCTCCGATGACCACGGCAGCTATGGCCTGAAGCTCAAGACCGTAACCGGCGTTAGGATTCGCCGACGACAACCGTGCCGTGTGTATCACCGCCGCAACGGACGTCAGAAAACCGCACAGAACAAAAACAGCAAGCTTGAGCGGGCGCGGATCGATGCCGGAAAGCCGAACCGCTTCTTCGTTCGTGCCGATGGCAATCAGGTAGCGACCAAAGACGGTCCGCGAAAGAACCAACTGACCTGCTGCGACAATCAGAACCGCAATAATAAAGGGCAGCGAAAGCCCGAGAACCGAAGTGTCCGTTATCACTTCGACCGGCCCGCCGATATAGATGGTTCGCGAGTCGGTTACAAGATAGGCACCCCCGCGCGCGATCTCCATCATACCCAATGTCACGATAAAAGCCGGGAGCCGCCAACCGATGACCACCAGTCCGTTCAAGGCCCCGCAGAGCACGCCGACCAGCAGGCAAGCAACGATCGCCGCGGGCAGCGGAAAATTCAATTCAATCAAACAAAGACCCAGCACGGCGCCGGCTAAAGCCATTACAGAACCGACCGACAAATCGATCCCGGCGATAATCAGCACGAAGGTCATCCCGACGGCGACGATTGTGATATCGGGGACCTGGTTGGCGATTGTCCTGAAGGTCGTCAGAGTAAAAAAATTGTCCGCTTTGACGCCGAAAAAAACGACAAGCCCGGCCAATGCCAGTGACATGCCAAGGTAATCTGTCACGAGAGCGGGTAATCCTGTTATTCTGTTTTTTATGATTGTGTGCATAACCTTCTCTGTAGTCTCTATTCAGACACCTATATACTCGCTGAACGCGGCAGACATAATTTTTTCCCGGCTCCACTGTCCCCTGCCGAACGTCTCTGCAACGCTCCCGGCCGACATTACCATAATGCGGTCGCATACGGCCATAAGCTCCTTGAGGTCCGACGAGATGAAAATGATCGCCTTTCCTTTCTCGGCCAGGTCTGCGAGCATGTGGTATATCTCGAACTTTGCCCCGACGTCGATGCCCCTTGTCGGCTCGTCGAAGATGAGAATATCGCAATCACGATACATCCATTTTGCGATGACGACTTTCTGCTGGTTGCCGCCGCTCAACTCGCCGACAGTTTGCTCGGTGGACGAACAGCGTATGGACAAGGCATCTACGTGCCGGCCGGCCACGGCTCGTTCTTTAGATACATCCAGCCAGCCGAACCTGCTGACGTTGCCCAATCTCGCCAGCGAGATATTCTTGCGGACGGCCAGGCTCATCAGCAGCCCCTGTTCTTTACGATCCTCAGTCAGAAAAGCGATGCCGTTTCGCACAGCGTCACGCGGCCTGCGAATTCCAGCCGGCTCGTCTGCACCGTATAGATATATCCGGCCCCGGTCGGCCTTATCGGCGCCGAAGACCGCACGCATTGTCTCGGTACGGCCGGAACCCATCAGCCCGGCGACGCCGAGAATCTCGCCCCGGCAAACTTCAAAGCTAACGTCTCTAACCTTCCCGCCAACGGTAAGTCCTTCAACACGAAGTGCGACCGGACCCGGTTTCGAGCCGTGACGTAACTGTTCCTGCTCCAGGTCGCGACCTACCATCTTGAAGATAATCTCGCCGGGGCTTAAGTCGCTCGTTTGACCGGTAAAAACAGCTTTGCCGTCACGAAGCACCGTGACACGATCAGCAATATCTATAACCTCTTCGATCCGGTGCGAGATGTAGATAATTCCGACGCCCTCGGCCTTGAGCTTTCCGATCTGGGCGAAAAGCAGCTCGATCTCCCGGTCGGTCAGTGAGGCGGTCGGTTCATCCAGCGCCAATATCCGGCAGCGCCGAGAGAGTCCTGCGGCAATCTCAACCATCTGCTGCTGGCCGACGCCAAGTAGCCTGACCTGTACATCAGGCTCAACATCTCCAAGACCCACTCGCTGCATGACTTGCCTGGCAGCACAGTTGAGCTTTTTGTAATTAACAAATCCGAACCTGCTGGGCAGTCTCTCGATAAAAATGTTTTCGGCAACGCTAAGGTTGGGGATCAAATGCAGTTCCTGCATTACCATTCTTATGCCGTGCGCTTCGGCATCCGCCTTGCCGCCGGGCTGATATGTCTGCTCATCAAGCTGCATCCGGCCCGAGTCGGGGCTTTGCAGGCCGGCGATAATACTAACCAGCGTGCTCTTGCCGGCACCGTTTTCGCCTACAAGGGCGTGGACCTCTCCTTCTCTCAGGTCAAAATCAACCGAGCAAAGCGCTAGCACGCCCGGGAAAGACTTGCTGATGTCACTGGCCTTAAAAACTATTTTGCTCATCGCCGGCCTCATTGAAGCGTTTCCGACGTAATAAGATCAACGGGTGTTTCTTTATCCGAAGGTGTGCCCTTTCCTCCGAGCATCTCAAGGGCGTACTCAATACCGAACAGGGCCAGCTTATCGGCGTGCTGATCGACCGTGCACAGAATCTTTCCTTCCTTAAGTAGTCTTCGCATCGCCGTGATATTGTCAAAACCGACAACGAGGACATCATCGGATTTGCCGCCGGCCTTAATCGCAGCTATAGCACCGAGGGCCATGCTGTCGTTGGCACAAAGAACGGCCTTGAGATCCGCATACTCGGTAATCAATGCAGAGACAATCGGTTCGGCCTTAGATGTTTCCCAGTAGCCGGATTGTGAGCTGACGATGTTCATCCGGGCCGCTCTCATCGCATCTTCAAAACCGAGCTTGCGCTGAATCCCGTTGAACGCGTTAGGAACTCCCTCGATGACCGCTACTTTGTCACCCGGTTTCAGTTTGCTCGCAAGGTGTTCGCCGGCGAGCCGGGCGCCTTTGCGATTGTCCGGCCCGACAAAGGGAATCTTAACGCCCTTGTCGGCGAGGACGTCGGCATCGAACTTGTTATCAATATTGACGACGATTATCCCGGCATCCATCGCCCTTTTGCACACGGGGACCAAAGCCTTGGAATCGGCTGGGGCAATCACGATCGCATCAACTTTCTGGGCCATTATCGACTCAACGTAGTCAATTTGCTTTGCAACATCCTGCTCGTCCTTGATGCCGACAACCGTCAGGTCGTACTGCTCGGAGTGCTCTTTGTGGTGGGCGCGGGCGCCTTCTTCCATCGTCTTGAAAAACTCGTTCGCCAACGATTTCATAATCAGGGCGATCTTCGGCCTGCCCGTTTCGCGCCGTTTACAGCCGGCCGGCAAAATAACTAAAATCACGGCACAAAAAATAAGGACACTGATAATTGATTTGTTAGGCTTTCTCATCGTTTACTCCTTGAGCAAATTTCTGTTTCATAAAATTCTCTACTTGCCCTGCATCGGGCATCGAAGACTGCGCTCCCATTTTCGTAACAGACAAGGCAGCGACATGATTGGCGAATAAAGCGGCGTCCCTGAGCGTTTTTCCCTGAGCCAGGCCGACGCCTAAAGAACCGGTAAAAGCATCTCCCGCCGCTGTGGCATCGACGGCGTCCACTTTGACAGAAGGAACAAATTCCGCCGCGTCCTTCGTCGCCAGTAAGTATCCCTGCGCCCCCATCGTCAGAATAACCGCTTTGACGCCGCGCTGCAGCAGGTCTTTCGCTGCAACCTGCGCGGAATTTTCGTCCGTGACTTCGATGCCGGTAAGAATCTCGGCCTCCGTTTCATTCGGCGTCAGGACGTCCACCTTTTTAAGAAATTCGGGGCTGAGCTTTTGTGCCGGGGCCGGGTCCAGAATAAAAGGCACGCCGGCATCGTTCGCCAATCGGGCCGCGAATTCAACCGTTTCCAGCGGCACTTCAAGCTGTGCCGCCACGGCGCCCGATGAGGCAATGACCGATTGAGCTTTCCGAACATCCTCCGGAGATAATTTCAGGTTCGCACCCGGGGCGACGACTATCACATTGTCACCAGCATCGTCAACAGTAATTAACGCTACGCCGGAAGGGGCCTCTTTTGTTTGGATGACATATTCTGTATGGACCGCAACTTCTTGAAAATTGCT
>DAOVMB010000345.1 GCA_030630905.1 Sedimentisphaerales bacterium | reverse complement strand
TCTTGCTGACCGCGGCATCGCAATTCTGCTGAAAAGCGGCCTGCATCCGAATGTGCCATTGAGGCTTGATATCGTACGCCCCTCGGAAGATTCTGCGTATATCGGCGGGAATCCCGGGTATTTTTTGGATACTGCCGGTCCTGGCAATTTGTTTCTCAAGCTTTTTACTATAAAAACCTCGTTTCTCCGCCATTCGTTTGAAAACCGGATCTATTTGAAGCATTTTCGAGTCATCCAATACCTGACGCAGAAAAACCAGCGAATAGACCGGTTCTATGCCGGAAGAACAATCGGCGATAATGCTTATCGTGCCGGTTGGAGCTATGCTCGTAATAGAAGCGTTGCGAATCTCAGGGGCTTTCCTGGTTTGCCAGATACTGCTTTTGAAGTTGGGAAACGGCCCGCGCAGACCTGCAAGCTCGGCGCTGGCTTCGCGCGCTTTATCATTAACAAATCTCATCAACTCGGCCCCGAACTCGACGCCCTGCTTCGAATCGTACGGTATTCCCAGGGCAAACAGGCAATCTGCAAAGCCCATGAGACCCAGACCAATTTTGCGATTGTCGTGCGCCAGGCGAACGGTTTCTCTAACAGGATAGTCGCAGACATCGACAATATTATCCAGAAAACGCACGGCCAGCTTAACCGTCTCGGCCAGTGCCGGCCAATCCATTTCCACCGCCGTCTCATTGACGCTAACGAATTTGGCAATATTGATACTGCCCAGCGTACAGGCCTCATAAGGCAGCAAGGGTTGTTCGCCGCAGGGATTGGTGGCTTCAATCTGTCCGAGCGAAGGAGTCGGATTGTCACGGTTGATCCGGTCGATAAAAGCGGCGCCAGGCTCGCCGGTTTTATGTGCACACTTGACGATCATTTTCCAGACGTCACTGATGGTGTAGAACCTGCCGGCCCCTTTCGAGACAGGCTTGCCTTTGCCGGAGAGTTTATGAAGGTCGCTAATCGTATAGTTCGCAATATCGATTCGGCGCGGCAGCAAATACCTCTTGCCCGTGCGAGGATTTTTCACGATATGCAGAGTCCTGCCGGACTTGAGGACCTTCTTCATCCAGCTATCGGTTATCTTGACGGAAATATTGAAATTGGTAAAGGCCTCCAGGTTCTGCTTGGCGTACAGGAATTTCAGTATGTCCGGGTGCTCGACGCTCATCATTCCCATATTGGCGCCGCGGCGAAAAGCGCCCTGCTGAATCGCATTGGTCGTCTCGGAAAAGACGCGCCAGAAACTGATGGGCCCCGACGTTGTACCGCCGCTGGAGGCGACGCGGTCGCCCGTCGGCCTTAATTTATCGAAGGAAAATCCCGTGCCGCCGCCGGCCTGCTGAATGAGAGCCGTCTGCTTGACCGCCTCGAATATCCCCTCGATACTGTCCTCTATCGGCAGGACAAAACAGGCGCTGAGCATCCCGCGCCGCCCTGCGTTCATAAGAGCGGGAGAATTGGGCAGGAACTTCAGCGATGCCATCAAGTCATAGTATTTTTTATGCCACCGTTTGATTTCACTGCTGCTCGCCCCATATTTAGCTTCGGCCCCGGCTATTAGTCTCGCAACCCTGTCGAAAAGCTGAGCCGGCGTCTCGATGCACCTGCCCTGAACGTCCTTAATCAGATATCGGCTCTGCAAGACCTTTACGGCATTGTCACTGAGTGCTGGATGAACATAAGAATCAGCCATGAAAAAGCTCCGAACCTTGAAAAATGCTCAATAGCGGTCTCCACTAATAAGTCCTGTCTTATTTATTAAGGATGAGATTCATTACTTCGCTTGGAATGACCATCATGGCGAATGTCAGTTTTATCGGCTACTTTGAGCCATTTAAATCGAAAGACATCGCGAATCTTTTCACTGAAACGAACTCCCAGATGCTGCGTGCCGGTCTTAAAATCCGCCCGCTTCAAATCGTCAGCCACAAGCTTAGGAGGCGATTTGCCGAACAGCGACAACAACCATCCAGCAAGTAATCCAAGGAATGAATTGATCTTAGCACAAAAGCGCATACTCATGACTTTCAGATGGCCGGTCGCCCTTGGCACGATTCTCCTTTACCTAACGGCTATCTCTGAACCGCCAGTTTCAGAGAAGACAGAAGCTCGCTACCGGTCCTGCTTATCGTTTCCGATTGGCCGAACAATTGATGCCTGTCCAGAATCTCCGGCTGGCGATCATAATATCTCTGCACCGCTCCGACACCACCTTCGGCAGCACCAACTGTCCTGTACCCGCCGTCCAGAAGCCAGGAACTGAACTCGCCATCGTATTCAGCGGGATAAATCAACGCTACGACGAGTTTATCATCCTCGTACTTAGCCAGGTGCACCTTGGCTCGACAAGGCGGCGAGCTTTTGACGGCTAGGTTGACGAGTCCTTTGAAATCCCGCCGAGCGGTTTCCATCTCGCTCGAATAAAAGAACATCCCGGCCTCAAGCTGGAACGTCTCGCTCGGCACACCTTTTAGTTCGAGCCGGCCATCCGGATAGGCTTTGTGTATCTTGTAAACTTTGCCGTCCTGGTATTTTTCGCTTTCCAGAAGCTCTGCGACTTCTTCCGCCGTAAAGCCCACGCCGGTGTGATCGCCGAAATCGAAGATATACAGGCCAACATATTTTTCAGGTTTTTCCAATTCTGGCAGTTTCATAATCCGATATTATAACCGTAAACGCCGGGATTGCACGTTTTTTTAGCTCATTGTATCGATAAAAACCAAGTTTCCAAAAAAAGTAAAATTTTCATTGACATGTATGCATATATTATGCATACTTATATGTATGAGAACCACGCTAAATATAGATGATAATATGCTCAACAAGGCATCCAAATTAACAGGCATAAAGGAAAAGACGTCTCTGGTGAGACTTGGTTTACAGGCCCTGATAGCCCAGGAAAGCAGTAAAAGACTGTCTAAACTGGGAGGCACCGAAAAAAAACTTCACGTTATTCCACGAAGGCGCATACGGAATAAATAATGGTCATTGTCGATACTTCGGTTTGGATTTCCCACTTAAGGCATGACAATTCCAGGTTGCAGAAGCTATTACAGGAGGGCAGAGTCGCAAGCCACCCTTTTATTATCGGTGAATTAGCCTGCGGGAACATCAGTAACAGGACTGAAATCATTTCTTTGATGCAGTCACTTCCCATGCTGGATGTAGTTGAACACGAGGAATTGCTTCTGTTTATCGAACATAACAAAATGATGGGTGCAGGACTTGGTTTCGTGGACGTTCATCTTTTAGCTGCCGCGATGCTCGCAGGTATTCCATTATGGACTCAAGATAAAAAGCTCAAGCAGGCTTGCTCCCGGCTGAGCATCGATTTCTCAACGTATTAAAACCAGAAAATTCCATGAAATATTCAAACTCTCGACACACTGGATTGCATACTTACGGTTTGCTTGATTAAAGATTATTGCTGAAGCGTATATATATTTGGATTGATTGAAAGAATTTTTTGATAAGGGGCCTGATATGACCAATGGGGCAGCAGCGGCGGCGGCAATTGCGCAGGCAATTAAGGCCTCGGGGGCAATTGTCAGCGTGGAATCGACAGACTTTATGACGATACTCGATAAAGTAGATCGTCCATTAGTGGTATGCTCCGAGAGCAAGTTTATCTCAACAAAGTATCACTATCTGACCGCATATAAAGGGCTTATATTCTACACCAAATCGCTCAGTCCCCTAATGCTAAGGCCGAGCGTCGAAGTTATCCGGGCAAAAAAAATATGGATTCCGGCGTAATTATGAACGGACCGGCCAAAATACCGCCGGCTAACTATTGACTTTTAGCCGGGCGAATTTTCGTTTGCCTACGCGGATGACGGCTCCTTCTTTCGGGGTGATTTCAGCGTTAGGATCGGTCAGTTTTTCGCCGTCGATACTTGCCGCCGACTGCTTTATCATTCGTTTTGCTTCGCCGCCACTCGATACGAGTTTGCAGGCAAGTAAAAGTTTGCTGGCTGCGATTGTTTCAGCGGGTATTTCAACTTCCGGGATTTCCTCGGGCAATCGACCCTTAGCGAAGACTTTCTCGAATTCGGCGGCGGCGGCATCGGCGGC
>DAOVMB010000464.1 GCA_030630905.1 Sedimentisphaerales bacterium | reverse complement strand
TCGTGCAGCCCTTTGGCGACTCCAATACCGTCTTTATGAAAATACCGTGTCCCTAATTCGCCAAATTCATGCCGGCCATACCAGTAGTTCCACTCGGTCATGGCGATTCGAATGTCTTTTCCTTCAAGGACATCCAGCTTTTCACGAAGCTGCTTATGAAACTCGACCTTTCGCTTGATATTGTCGGCGATCTGGGATATATGTTCTACAAGATTGGATTTTTCATGGCAGTAAAAATGCTCGGCGATCAGGTCGATATGATCGGTGCAATTTTTCAGTAGGCCTTCGCTCCACTGCCCGGCATTGCCCGAAGCGATCGGCACGATATCCGGATCCACTTCGCGCATCTTATCTACGACCCAGTTGTGTTTGCGGACATAGTGCTCCAGTTTCATGTGGCCGAGCTGCCAGCCGCCGTACATTTCGTTGCCGATGGCCCAGTAGCAAACGCCGAAGGGTTCCGGCATCCCGTTTTTGGCCCTTGCGGCACCCATTCGTGTATCGGTCGAGCCGTTGGCGTATTCGAGTTGAGCCGCTGCCGAATAGGCATCCCCGAAGCCGGTGTTGACGGTCACCAGCGGTTCGGCTTTGACCAGGCGGCAAAAACGTATGAATTCATTGAAGCCGAAATCGTTGTGCTCGGCCCCGGTCCAGGCGGGATTTCTGCGGGGCGGCCGACGGTCCCTGTCGCCTATGCCGTCGCGCCAGTCATAGCCGCTGACGAAGTTTCCGCCGGGCCAGCGATACATCGGGGCGTTCAACTCTCTTAGCAGTTCCAGCGTATCGGCGCGCATGCCTTCGATGTTGTCCGCCGGCATAACCGAGACGGTGCCCACAAAGCACGGGCCCTGTGAGACTTCGATTTCCAGTTTTCCCTTAACCGTGTCGGCGCCTGCGGTGAACTCGAAGGGATACTTGCCGTAGTTATTCGCGACAACCAGGGTCTGAGTGGATTCTTGTTGATCGGGCTTGTCGCCCCAGACCAGAGATATCGAGACGGTTGTATTTTGCCGCTGGGGCTTGAGATAGATATAGCCGATGTATTTCTTATTTTTCACCAGTCCCAGGTCGAGCTGCCGGATGCCGCCGCCGGGCTTGATTAGCGGCGTGTGCTCGCCGACGAAGGAACCTTCCTTTACCATCGACACCGAATCGGCCGGGCCGATGATTTGCCAGGGTGAAGCGCCTACGACCGCGAATGGACTATCTTTAGAGACGGCCCGCTTACCACGATAGGGATCGTACTTCGGTGTGATTGGAAAATAGAACTTGCGGTCTTCGAGCATCTCGGCCCATATTCCGCCGTAAATGCACCGCCCGAGGTGTTCGATGAACTGACCGTAGATAAATTTGGAAATCGGTTCGCCGGTCTTACCGGCATCAATCGTCACGGCATGTTGCCGACCGACTGCAACCGCAGGTTGAAAGGCGCCGGCCAATACCACGGCTGCCAATAAACCGGCACAAACAAAACGTGCTTTTAACATTTCAAATCTCCTTTCCAGTTTGCACCAAACCCCTTTTTCGCTTCCGCAAACAGCTAACGAGAATCTAATCAGAAACATTTTAAGCCGAATCAGGAGAAATGCAATTCAATAATGTCTTTGTCGTTCAGGACGTGGTTTCTCTGTGTGTTTTGGCCGTCGTAGACGCCGGTGCCCCAGATTCTTGCGAATTTTAATTTTTCAGCCAAATGACGGTGGATATGGGTAGCCAGGTCCATGACGGTTGAGCCGGCCGGCAGTGTGAACGGTTCGGTCATGTCCGCGGGCTTGCCGGGCGGCTTGGCGTAAACGCGTATTATTTTTAATAAACGGTAGAATACGCCGGCGAGCTCTTTAAGACCTGTGCCGGTCACGGCGGAAATCTCTACGAATTCCAGGGGACGCTTACACAGTTGCTTTAAGTTTTCAAGTGCACCCGCTTTTGCGATGTCGGATTTTGTACAGATGCAGAACGCTTCTTTGGCAAGAGCGTTGCTCTCATCATCGTGTGCCGGAGTTTCGGCGTCGATGAGCAGGTTTCTCGATTCCAGAAAGTCCATACAGACGCCGAACTGCTCTGCCACGTCGCCCGAAAGGTCGATGACGATAGCGACCATGTCGCAGTTGCGGTACGTTCCTACCTGGCCCGGAGCGCTATAGTCGGCGGTAATCGGCGGCATATCGACCAGTTGAATATGCACGTCCTCGAACGTCACCATCCCCGGCACCGGCCCGCCCGTTGCGAATGGAAAATCGGCCACGTTGACCTTCGCGTTGGTCAGGGCGGCGACGATGGAACTCTTGCCGCAGTTAGGTGTTCCCAATAGAACTATCTGACCCGCACCGCCCCGAGGCACGTGAAATATATCAACGTGAGAGCCGCCCTTTTTCTGCGTGCCGGCGTCTTTCAGCCTGCTCAGTTTCTTACGCAGGTCGGCCTTCAAGTGGTCCGTGCCCTTGTGCTTGGGCATCACGGCCAGCATCCGCTCGAGCGCGAGGATCCGCTCATCGTTTGTCGTGGCGCTTTTATACCACTTCTCTGCCTTAAAATATTCCGGTGTCAGATTCGCAGGCATCGTAAGAAAGTAAAAAGTAAAAAGGTAAAAGTAAAAAAGCAGATGCTGTTATTTTCCTTTTCGGGCATTAATTATTATTTGAGCTATAATTCGACAAATTTCATCCGACTCCTTGGTGAGAGAATCCAAATCTGTCTTTTTCGATCCATTAGAAGCGCCTATTAACCTGAGCCAATATTTTGTCTCACGAGCTTCCTTGAGAGCGATATTGTATTTATGTATAAAGTCGGCCTTGCTTTCTGCAGCTTGGGCTTCTTCGATATTCGCACCAATAGATGTACCAGATCGCAGAATTTGCCTTGTGAGTACCCTTGTCGATCCTTTGCCATCATCAAGCTGGTTAGCCAAATCGACTATGCTCAAAGCAAACTGAAAGGTTCTGGCAACAATATCTTGTGGCTTTGCCACACTACTTTGCTCCCTTTTTCCTTTTGCCTTTTTACTTTTTCCTTAG
>DAOVMB010000064.1 GCA_030630905.1 Sedimentisphaerales bacterium | reverse complement strand
CGGAATATCATGACTGATGGGCTTTTCGATGAACGCATCTTTGCCGGCCTGCATCGCCCAGACGCCGCACAGCGCATGCCAGTGGTTCGGTGTCGCCGTCGAAACGATATCGACCGACTTGTCGTCGAACACCTCACGCATATCCTTGACAAACCTGGGCCGGCGACCCGTGCGTTTCTCGACGGAGTTGCAGCGGTCCCGGCCCACCTTTTCATCAATGTCGACGATGTATGCGACTGCGCAATCCTTCCTACCGGAAAAGGCGCTGATGTGACCGCCGCCGCGGCCTTTGCAGCCGACAACCGCGCAAAGCAGCTTTTCATTGGGGCTTTTGCTTTGCGCTTTGGCAATGCTGCTTATCATCGGAGCCGAAGATACCGTCGCCGCGGTAAAAATCGAGTTCTGCAAAAACTGTCGGCGAGTTCGATTTGTCATAATAACCTCTCCAAAAAATGAAAAGCCTTACCGAATATCACCTTTACAGATGACTTCGTTTTCCCCATATTAACTTCCCGGCTACACCGCCGGGCAATACAATCAGTTAAAGTACCGGATTTTCACCCCAATTGCAACAATATGAACTCGCATTTCAAAGATTCTATGATAACGTAAGATATTTTTCGCACATTATACTGGGACGTTAAAGTAGTCTTTTCTCTGGTCGCAGGAATCCGCGTTCTGGAATTGTCAGTCAGCGTGATACTCGTAGGCCCCCATGTCAACGACCAGAGGTGTGCCCTTGCCAGTATCGATAGTGTCAGGAGCATCGAGGAATCTAAAATTACCTTCAAGGTCCCAGGGTATTGGCTTGGTTGTATTGACAGCCGGCTTTGTGTAAGCTGTCGAGTATCCCTGAAATAGCTTTGAAATATTTGAAGCCCTGGAGTTCGCTTTCTTTTATTTTATGCCTTTTTTTACTCATGAAAGGCATTTAAACAAGAGTGTGTACAGCGCGCAAGTTTAAAATAGGTAATATGTGAAAAAAAGTTTTTGGGTAATTCTCCCCCCCATAAAGCACACCGCAATCCTTGTTCCGAACAGGATTGGGTGCGTCCCTATTTACTCATTTACTCACTATTTACTCTATAGCTTAGCATATGTGAGTCTGTTTGCCACGTACTTTTTTGGAAAAATCTTATGCAAAAAGTGTCGCATTTTACTTTTTACCTGTCTGCGGTGTTTTTCAGTCGAACCCTTCGTCTTCGGGATCGAAGGGGGGGATGCATACGTTTACGATTCGCATTTTACCTACGGCTCGGTGTCGGCAACCGGGCTTGATGAAGATGGCGGTAAAGGGCGTCACCGGCATTTTTTCGCCGTCGAGTTCCATCTGGCCGGAGTCTTCGAGGACGAGGTAGATTTCGGTCAGCTTTTTATGGTAATGCACCCGCGAGTCCACCCGGATATCAACTATGTGCATCGTGGCGGTGGAATTGTCCGGGCCGGCAAACGCCCTGCTGGCAAAGCTCGCCCCAGTGAAAACATCCGGATCCTTCGCTCCGGCAAGGCCGGCATTAGCATCACCTCGAACGACGGCAGTGTTATTGACGGCGTCCACTATAAAAAGATCAAGATGGAGAAAACCTTTGTTCCTATCTTCATGAAAATCTCCGATGTCGCTTGCGTCCCCGAAGGTGCCTACAAACGCGGGACCATTCGAAACGTCGTCTTTGAGAATTGCGATATAGAAAAGGACGCCGGTTACGACACGCGGATCGCATTCCCAAAGTAAAGTTCAGAAACATCATTTTTCAGTTTCAATGTTCCGTCGTCAGATCCGCTATCAGAGCCAGTGTCAATCAGAGCCGTACCGTTGCTAATTATCAGGCCCCCACGGCGCGTGGCATGGCTGCTTCATGCTTGCCGACCTTGCGGTATGTAGACCAATGTGTGCTGGATCGAAGGAAAGAACAAGGATTTTTTACTACGGCAAAAAATTGCCTGTTGATTCCTATAACTAAAAACCAGCAGTACTAAAATCCATCTTGTAGGATTCGGCTGAGTGTGCATGTAGCAATACAGATTGAGGTGTCTGCCGCTCCGTAGTAGATTCTTACTTCGTCGTTAGCGGAAACAACGGCGCCGCATGCGAAACAGACGTTGCCGACATCACCGATACGCTCGTATTCTTCTCTTGGAGAAAGGATTGGCTGGTCGCTGCGCCTTATGACTTTTGAAGGATCGTCCAAGTCAAGAATTGCGATTCCGATTCGGTAGATAGGCCCCGCGGCCGTCATTCTTACTCCATGATAAATCTCCAGCCAGCCCTCATCGGTCTCAATGGGTGTAACCGAGGCACCAACGCGAAAGTCGTCCCAATACCCATTACGGGGAGTAATTACCACTTCGGAGTCGCCCCAGTTCACAAGGTCTGGTGAATATGAAATCCAGATGCTTCCTTTGCCCAGTCCGATTGGCCTATCCAAGCGAGCATAGCGTCCGTTGATTTTTCGGGGGAAGAGAATTCCATCTTTGTTTCCCGGCTCAGAAACTAATGCGATACGTTCGTAGTTGACATAATCGTATGTTCTGGCGAGAGCTATACGCGGGCCGCAATTACTCACCGCCGTGTACATCACATAGCAAACTCCATCTATTATTGTTATTCGGGGATCTTCAATTCCCTTTTCTTCATACAAGGCGAAACGTCCCTCTTTGGCCGGCAGCATTACAGGTGTTTCGTCAATTGCGAAATGCAGACCATCGGAGCTCCTGGCCAAGGCAAAAAATGAGTAGCCGCGTTGGCCTTCGATCCTAAGAAGCAGATAAACTCCGTCCTCAGTGACAACGGGTGTACCGTTGAACACGGCGTTGGCGCGAAATGGAACGTTTTCTACAGTAATCACAGGATTGCCCTCCCATCGATGCAGCAGATCTCGTCCTTGAACCGCAGTATTTATCATTTAATACTCCTCTTTACTCTCAATGCAATTGTCGATGATTTCCTCAAGCTTGGTTGTTCCCACGCAAATGCAACTGTCGGAGGCACCATAGAAGATATCCAGATAGCCATTGTTATCGATGACCGCGCCGGTAGGAAAGACAACGTTTGGCAAATCGCCGATTCTCTCATAGTCTCGCCTCGGTGATAGAATTGGAATGTTCGTCCGCCCTATGACGTGCGCCGGCTCTCGTTTGTCGAGTATTACGGCTCCGAACCTGTAGATTGGTCCGGCAGAAGTATCCTTCGCGCCATAGTATAGAACAAGCCAACCTCGGTCTATTTCAATAGGTGGTGCTCCTACTCCAATTCGGTTTGCGTCCCAGTATCCCTCACGTGGAGAAACAACGAGTTCGGAACTGCCCCAGTATACAAGGTCGTCACTGTAGGTTATCCATATGCTGCTGCCGCAGCCAGGTCTTTCCAGGCGAGCGTATCGTCCCCTAATCTCTGCAGGGAACAGCGCACCAGCCTTGGTGTCAGGCTCGGAAATCAATCCCATACGCTCAACGTTGTGGAAATCTTCTGTGCTTGCAAGAGCCAGGCGGAATCCATGGTTGCCAAGCGAGTTATACATGATGTAGTATTTTCCCTCAAGAAATGTGACTCTGGCGTCCTGTGCACCATGCGATTCGTGCTGTTTATACTTGGGATCAGCGGATGGACCCAAAAAGGGGTTGTGTTCTATTTGGTAGTGCCCGTCCGCATCTGGGCGAGCAATGTGAATACATCGCTTTCCAGAAAGATGTTCAATAGTAACAAGAAGCAGTATGTTGCCTTTGAAAGAAACCGCCCCTGCATTATGAATGTCAGAGCATTTGAAACCCACATCGCAAATATTAATGAGAGGATTGTCCTCCCATCGATAAACAATATCCTGGTTACGCCGTTTCATGAATCTGCTTCTTCTTGTAACAACCATACACGAGAACTCCAAAAACCTTTATTGGAAAGTTACCAGATAAAGTCCACGTTAAGATATCGGCGAAAGGAAGCCGGTGCTTTTCCTAATAAAATCCGGAATTGCGAATGCTTGTGTGTAGTAAGACAAGTATAAGCGGAGGGATAAAGAACTGGCATAGCACCCATACGTTATGGGACTCTATACATGCATTCTGCTCAAGTCATTCGCCCCGTGGACCGATACCGCACAAGGTTTGAATAGTTGACAGTAGAAGGAAATCACGGCACATTTTCTTGCCGTTAGTATAGAATCATCATGCCAAAGCATCTTGAATTACAAGCTCTAAAGCAAAAGAAATGATAGGTGCGATAAATCAGTGCAAATATAAGCTTGAAATGCCTGGTGGAAAGGAACACAGGTTCAGGAATACTGGAGATTGTGTTTTGAGAATGTCTTGCTATATTCCGGCAGTGGCGGTGTAATATAGAAATGGGAAAAGTTATCGACGTCAGTACCGGGAGCGTCAAAGTCGGAAGAGCCGGCGTGATGTTAAGGTCAAGCGCGATAGGCTCGTGTGTAGTCATAGCGGCTTATGATTCGAGGAAAAAAGTCGGCGCCATAGCACATATAATGCTTCCCGGGCGAGCACCCAAGGTTGCTTACGTCAAGACAACAAGGTATGCTGCAGATGCTATAGATGAAATGATATGCAGGATGAGCCGTCTCGGCTCCAGCAGGAACGACATTGAAGTGTGCATCGTGGGCGGAGCGAATGTTCTAAAAAAGCAAGACGATACTATTTGTAAAGATAACACAGAGTCAGTTACGAAGCTGCTGGGTGAAAAGCACATTCCTGTGAGAGCTATGGTCCTTGGCGGAACAGAAAGAAAAGCTGTTTCTCTGGACGTTGGGACCGGCAGTATCTATTATACGGAAGGAGACAGCAAAGAAAAGCTGTTGTGGAAATCGAAACCGTTCACGGCGTAATATGTTAAATTGTAGCCATCTTATGTCATTGCGAAGGAGCCGTAGGCGACTGTGGCTCGTGCTGCGTAGCGGCTTCGCAGAGCAGTGCAATCTCAATCCTCACAATACGAAAACCGTTTATTTTCTTAGAAGGGCTATGAAAAGCTCATTTTGTCATTCTGAACGGAGCGCAACGCAGAATCTCGGTTTTTGCCCATTTCTTGGAGATGCTTCGATTCGTTCAGAGCCTGTTCTGAGCCTGCCGAAGGGATGGCAATAGTAGAAAGGTCCATCGATGTGGAAAATATCTGAAAGAAAGACAGAATCATACAAAATTTTGGTAATGGCCGTCCTTTTAGCCGGCGTTTGCCTTTTGCTGTGCTACTTTCATGTGATACTTAGAATCGGTACTGTCATTACCCACATATTTTATATCCCAATTGTTTTAGCAGCCGTTTGGTGGAAGAGAAAAGGATTGCTCGTGGCTTTGTTTTCATCCGGATTCTTGACTTTCAGTCATGTTTTCCTCAGACCGAATGTGGCCACTGCTAATGATTATTTTCGGGCCTTCATGTTTATAGCGACCGCCTTTGTAGTTGCCGAGTTAAGCAGGCGTATTACGAAGAAGGAAGAGGAAAAGTTGCGGGAGACGCGCGACTACCTGGAAAAGCTGATCGACTACGCTAACGCCCCTATTATCGTTTGGGACCCGAAGTTCTGCATCACCAGGTTCAACAATGCTTTTGAGCATCTCACAGGCTATACATCCGATGAGGTCATTGGCCAAAAAGTGAGCATACTTTTCCCTGAAGAAAGCCGAGACGAATCACTGAGTAATATCAAACATACCTTGAGCGGTGAATACTGGGAGTCAGTGGAAATCCCTATTCTTTGCAAAAATGGAGAGGTACGGTTAGCGCTCTGGAATTCGGCAAACATTTATGCCGAGGATAACACGACAGTCGTTGCTACCATAGCCCAGGGGCAGGATATTACCGAGCGCAAGAAAGCGTTGGAGGCGTTGCGAGCCGCCAATCAGCAGTTAAGAGCCGCAAACCAGCAATTAAGGGCCGGTGAGCAGCAATTAAAGGCCACCAATCAACAGTTGAGGGCAAATGAACAGCAATTACTTAGTGAAATTACCGAGCGCAAGCAGGCGGAGGAGGCTATACGGAAAGAAAAAGATAAAGCCCAGAAGTACCTTGATGTGGCGGGAGTGATATTGATGGTCATTGGTGAAGACCGAAAGGTCAGACTAATGAACCAAAAGGGTTATCAAATACTGGGTTGTAACGAGGAAGATATTGTCGGCAAAGACTGGCCCGATAATTTCCTGCCGGAACGTGTAAGGAGGGAGGTAAAAGCTATCTTCAAAAAATTGATAGCGGGGAAATTAGAACCTGTTGAATATTTTGAGAATCCTATTCTTACTAAGGACGGTGATGAAAGACTAATTGCTTGGCACAATACGCCACTGAAAGATGGAAGCGGAAATATCATTGGAATCCTAAGTTCAGGCCAAGACATTACCGAGCACAAGCAGGCGGAGGAGGCGCTGCGCCAGAGCGAGGAGCGATACCGTGCGGTTGCGGAAGACATGCCCGTGTTGGTCTGCCGCTTCCTGCCCGACGGTGAGATCACGTACGTTAACAACGCCTATTGCCATTATTTCGAGAAGACGCCTGATGAGTTGGTCGGATCGTCATTCCTTTCGCTGATCCCTGAAGCGAGTCAGCAAGCCGTGATGGCCAACGTCTCAGCGCTGACAGTCGAGTCGCCGACGCAGTCACACGAGCACCCGGTGATTGGGCCGGATGGTAAGATCTGTTGGCAACGCTGGACGAACCGTGTGCTGTTTGACACCCAGGGGAAGGCTGTCGCCTACCAGTCCATCGGCGAGGACATCACCGAGCAAAGGGAGGCGGAGAAAAGGATAAAAGAGCACGAATCGCAACTCAAGTCACTCGCTTCCGAACTATCACTTGCAGAGGAGCGTGAAAGGCGACGCATTGCCGCCGGCATACATGATGATATCGCACAAAAATTGGCCATGGCGAAGTTTGAACTGCAATCACTTCAGGCATCTATTACAAACACTGATGTGTCGGGATCGCTGAAAAGGCAGTGTCAACTGATGGATCAGGTAGTAGCAGATGCACGATCTTTGACTTTTGAACTCAGCAATCCCGTGCTGTACCAGGTCGGCCTGGAGGCTGCTGTAGAATCGTACCTGGCGGAACGAATTCAAGGACAATTTGGGATAAAGTGCAAATTCAAGTCTGAAGGGCCTCAATCATCTCTTGAGGAGGATGTCAGAGTTGTTCTATTCCAGGCCGTTCGAGAACTATTAGCCAACGTTGTAAAGCATGCGAACGCAAGCACGGTCGAAGTATATATTTCGAACACCAAAGACGATCTGCGGATTGTTGTCCAAGACGATGGTGTTGGATTTGATCCGACTGAAATCGGCCCGCATCCGTCGGGGAGGGGCGGATTCGGACTTTTCAATATTAGAGAGAGGTTAGAGTATTTGGGTGGAAACGTCAAAATTGAATCCAGGCGGAAAAATGGTGCTCGCATCACTATGACCGTCGCTATCAGAATGGATGCAGCAGCCGAGTAGAAGGAGATGTTGCCATGAGAATTCTCATTGTGGATGATCACGGGATTGTCAGAGAAGGTTTGAAATCTTTGCTGCAAAATCAGTCCGGCGTGGAAGTCGTTGGTGAAGGTGAAGACGGGCAGATAGCAGTCGAACTGGCAGAACAACTTTCGCCGGACGTGGTAATTATGGATATGAGTATGCCCAATCTGAATGGGATCGAGGCCACCAGGCTCATTCTTCAGCATCGGCCGAATACCAAGGTAATAATCTTATCAATGCACTCCGATGGTCATATTGTGAAAGAAGCCCTTGTAGCGGGCGCCTCTGCATACGTGCTCAAATCCAATCTCTTCGATGAAATGCTTAGAGCTTTGGAAGCAGTGGCTGAAGGGGGACGATATCTGAGTCCTCGAATAACAGATGTAGTTATCGATGACTATGTAGGTAAGTCTGCCGAAGGCGAGCCTGCTAAGACATCGAAACTCACGAGCCGGGAGCGCCAAATAGTGCAACTTGTGGCCGAGGGTAAGACAATCAAAGAAATCGCTCTCATACTACACATAAGCCCCAAGACGGCAGACTCGAACCGCCGCCAGATTATGAACAAACTCGGTTTTTCCAGTGTGCCTGAGTTGACAAAATACGCCATTCGAGAGGGACTGACTTCGCTGGAGTTCTAATGGATACAGCTTGAACACGGAGCACGTTCCGCTGAGTTTGTTACGGTCCTTTCATTTCGAAACAGCCCTGTCGAAAAACTGCATTTACAGCAAGTGGCTCAGGCTTGCGTATATAGAACATGCAAGGTTCCTTGCCGTAAGATCGCGAATTATCCTGTTTCAGATCGAGGATTACCCTTCTTTATCAAACAGACCAGGTCGTCGATAATTAAAAGTATCGACAAAGTTGTTGAGGTCATCGACCTACTACTTTGACAAGATTACCTTAGAGAATGGATTCTCAGATCTGACCATTGTAATTGGGGGCGGAGTAGGTCGTTGACCTTTCTATGTGAGCAGGTTCCGAAGTGCACTTTATTGTAAGAAACCTAAGTGTGAGGAGTTGCCGGCTGGTGTCGTTTAAATGAAAAGATCGAGTCAAAGATGAAAGAATCGAGACCGATACTATTGGTTGAAAATGATCCTGTGCAAGCTAAGGCTGTTGAGCGTGCCTTTGAGGCTCTTGGGGTCAGGAGCCCATGTGTCCACTTTACAGATGGCAAGGAAGCATTGGTCTATTTACGGCACCAAAATGAAGAAAAGCCGTGGCTTATTCTCTTGAGTTTGGACCTGCCGGGAATGACGGGTGTGGAATTTCTGGAGGTTGTCAAATCTGACGAGGTGTTGAAAACAATCCCGGTCGTATTGCTGACTGCGTCGAGCCATCAAAACGACATAACGCAAAGCTTTGAACTCGGCGCTGCCGGCTACATGATTAAGACCTCTAAGTATGAAGGGCTTTTAGAAACGCTTAGGACGATTGCCCAGTACTGGAGTTTATGTAAAAGGCCGGCAATTTATGAGTAGTGTTTTTGCCAGTTCGAACCATGTTAGTTGATGACTATGCATCGATCCGGAAGTCAAGCTGCGGGCAGACTTTAGCACCGAAGCGCACGTCGAACCCTATTCGCCCTCGGACACCGTGCCGATGAAGGT
>DAOVMB010000450.1 GCA_030630905.1 Sedimentisphaerales bacterium | reverse complement strand
TATCTACACCGACGAACATATGAATACCATCGGGCTGCACGAAGATGACTTAGATAAGCATTTTAAGCTGATGGCAGATATCGACCTTGGCAGCCTGGGTGAGAAAGATTTCAATATTATTGGAAGATTTCCCGCGCCATTCAGGGGTGTTTTTGACGGGAATAGTCACACAATCTCGAACTTCCACTACATTTCCAGGGATGTAAATGACGTAGCGCTTTTCGAAAGCGTTGAAGGTGAGCAGGCCCTGATCATGGATTTGGGGCTGATTGATCCGGTTATTGATGTCGAATCAAATGAACTGGATATTGTCGTCGACCCGGATGATCCTAATGCTAGTGCGGGATATGGAAATACCGCCGGCTTGCTTGTCAACTATCTGTCGCTCGGAGCCCGTCTCAGCCACTGCCACGTTCGTGGCGGCAGCGTTTCAGGAGATTTATGGATCGGTGGGCTTGTCTCAAATGTCGAAGAAGGTACAATCGACCATTGTTATTCGACTGCCGAAGTTTCCGGGAAACGGGACATTGGCGGCTTGGTGGGATATAACTTCTGGGGCACAATCACCAATTGTCATACGATCAGTAATGTCACAGGAGAAAGCTCTGTTGGAGGTTTAGTGGGGTACAATGACGGCACGATCCGAGACTCCAGTGCAATGGGTGACGTAACGTGCGATTCAACGGCCGGCGGTTTGGCAGGCAACAATATGGGAACGATCCGGAGTTCATATTCAACGGGTCATGTTACCGGCGTCCACGATATCGGCGGCCTGGTGGGACGCAGCCGCGGTAGCCTTATCAATTGTTATTCAACCGGCAGCGTTTCCGGCGAGTGGTATGTCGGCGGCCTGGTGGGATATTTGGGTGGCCCTATCAACATCACGAATTGTTACTCGGCTGGAAACGTCACGGGCATCACAGAGGTCGGCGGTCTCGTGGGGACCGGTCACTCTCTCGATAATGTCCTCGGGTCCTTTTGGGACATCGAAGGCAGCGGACAAACAACGAGTTTTCGCGGGACGGGCAAGGATACGGCCGAGATGCAAACGGCCGGCACATTTCTCGACGCCGGCTGGGACTTCGTGGACGAAACGGAAAACGGCACCGAGGATATCTGGTGGATTATCGAAGGTCAGGATTATCCCAGACTGTGGTGGGAATTGATCGAAGGCGGGGAATGATGGTGATGTTGGCTATGGCGTTAGGCCGGGTCAAAGAAAAACAGAAGGATAATCTGCGAAGCCTTGTGCAGGCAGCCTGAGTGTTTGCCGAGTCATATATTTTGCGTGGTGAGTATAATTGGGTTCTGCGTCGAATTGGCCTTGAGGCTGGAAAATCATGTTTTCTTAATTCCATCCTGCCCCCGATCGATATTTATCTGTTCGATACTCGCAAAAAGCACTGTCTTCATCGTAAAATGAACATTATGATATGAACTGCTGGTAATTGTTTAACACTATTACTCTGGTTTGGATATTATGAATAAAAACATAAACATTGCGATTATCATAATTATTGCGGAGAAATTGAAGCTGCCCTGAGAAAGCTATTGAATCAGGTATCAAAAGCCTTCCGGAGCAGCAAACTTTGGAAGGCTTTTTTTATTTAACGTGCTGGCGAGAAAATGAGATTTGCCCGCGGCCTTGACAGAAGTGAGCGATAGGCTTATTCTACTTGGTTTATATTTCTTAATATGAGGATTTCTTAGATGTCGGATAAGAAGAGTAAAGGGTATCGTGATACGCTGAATCTGCCGAAGACGGGCTTTGCAATGAAGGCCAACCTGACTCAGCGTGAGCCGCAGATGCGGAAAAAATGGGCTAAGGAGAATATTTACGGCACAATCCGAGAGGCGCGGAGCGGCGCTCCGTTGTACATCCTGCACGATGGCCCGCCCTACGCGAACGGCGACATTCACATGGGGCACGTCACCAATAAGGTCCTGAAGGATTTCGTGGTCAAGTACAAGACGATGGCCGGCTTCGATGCGCCTTACGTGCCGGGCTGGGATTGTCACGGCCTGCCTATCGAGTCGAAGGTTGTAACGGAGTTGGGCGAAAAGGTGCGCGAGATGGGTAAGCTCGATATCCGCAAGCTCTGCTATAAATACGCAAGCAGATACGTCAAAATCCAGAGCCGGCAGTTCCAGGAACTGGGCGTGTTCGGCGATTTTGGCAATCCGTATCTTACGTTCAAGCCGTCGTATGAGGGCGGGATTCTGGAAGTCTTCGCCAAGATGGTCGACAAGGGGCTGGTCTATAAGCAGCTCAAGCCGATTCACTGGTCCATAGGGTGCGAGACGGCCCTGGCCGAAGCGGAACTGGAGTACAAGGACATTTCCTCGCCGAGCATCTTCGTAAATTTTCCCGTCGCCGAAGAAAGCATCGGGCGATTGGTTGAGCTTGGTCTTGTAGAGCAAGGCGAGGCCGAGAACTCATCAGTCTGCTTTATGATCTGGACGACAACGCCCTGGACGCTGGCGGCGAATCTGGCCGTGGCGGTGCATCCCCGGCTGGATTATACGGCGATCCGTTACGAGAAGGACGGCAGGAACTTCGTCTCAATCGTAGCGACCGAGCGGATCGAAGCGGTCGCCGCCACGGGGGATTTAGCGGAAGGAAAATACAGCCTCAACGAAAAAACTGTCAAAGGCGGCGAGCTTGAAGGCCTGCGCTACGTACATCCTTTCGTGGAGAAAAATCCGACGGACAAGGACGCCTATATGGTCATCCTCGCCGAATACGTCACTACCGAAGACGGCACGGGGCTTGTGCACACCGCCCCGGGGCATGGGGTCGAAGACTACATGTCCGGGCAGAAGTACGGCCTGGCTGTCTATTCGCCCGTGATGGACGATGGGCGATACGACCAAACCGTGCCGGAGTGGTTGCAGGGGCGAAACGTGCTGGAGGTGGACGCCGTAGTCAATAACGATTTGCAGCAAAGAGGTTTGCTCTTCGCGCAGGGCGAAATTGTGCACAGCTATCCGCACTGCTGGCGGAGCAAAGGGCCTGTTATCTTCCGCGCCACCGAGCAGTGGTTCGTCAGTGTCGATAAAGGGCTGCCCGGCCTGGGAAAAAGCCTGCGCGACCTGGCGATGGGGAGC
>DAOVMB010000465.1 GCA_030630905.1 Sedimentisphaerales bacterium | reverse complement strand
CATCAGGCGGGTTCCCTCGGAGGCCTGACCCTGATTGCCCATCTGGGTGGCGACCTTGTGCTCGCGAGCGGCCTCGGCAACCATTCGGGCCTCATACACCGAGTGGGTCAGCGGCTTTTCACAATAGACATGCTTGCCTCTTTTGATGGCGGCTATGCTTGCAACGGCATGGATATGGTCAGGCGTGGCAACCACTACCGCATCGATGTTCTTGTCCTCCTTGTCCAGCATCTTGCGGAAATCTTTGTATTTTTTGGCATTCGGGTAGCGTCTGAACGTCCCGCCTGCACGCCCCCAGTCCACATCGCAGAGCGCCACGATGTTCTGACTGCTGACGGCATTAATATCGCCGCCGCCCTGGCCGCCGACACCGATGCCGGCAATGTTGACCTTCTCGCTCGGCGGAATATGACGCGGCCCTCCAAGAACATGCCGTGGAACAATCGTGAATGCCGCTACGGCCGCCGCCGCTCCTATAAAGTCACGACGTGATAGTTTGCTATTCTGTGTTCTTTTTGGCTTGTTGTTGTCTTTCATGAAAATAGTCCTCTTGTTTTTTGTCTATTATTAGGAAAATCAGGACCATGGTGGGGCAAGCCCCACCCTACGCCTGCGCCTACAGGTTCCAACCCTCGCGATATTCGTTGCGGATATATTTATTCGCCTCGGGTAAATTCGTAACCTTCATATTAGGGCCGTCGTAATATAATTTCAGGCCCTTCTCGTATAACTGCCGGCCCATGCGCAAGGCAACATTGCCCAATAATACAACCTCGGTCAGCGGCCCTGCGAGATCGAAATTGGAGCCGGCCGGTTCGCCGCCCTTGCAGGCGTTAACCCATTCCTTGTGGTGCCCGGGCGAACGGGGCAGGACTCTCGGCGGCCTGCCGTACTCCTTGCTCCTCGATTCCGGCAGCAGCCTGTGACCTAACATCTTGCCCTTGTCGCCGACAAATAAATTGTCATCCGCGTTGCCGAAACGCAAACTCTCCTCAAGCTCTTCCGGCCGGGCCGGCATCAGCCCGCCGTCGTACCAGGTCAGCTTGACAGGCGGCATACCCTCGCGGGCGGGAAAATCATAGCGAATGATCGACGCTAAAGGCGCCGTTTCGGAATTTACGCCGCTGGAGCAGGCTTCGATGCTCGTCGGGTATCCAAGTTTCAAGGCCCTGAAAATCGAAATGAACTGATGGCAGCCGATATCGCCAAGCACACCCGTTCCGAAATCCCACCAGCCACGCCACGAGAACGGCAGGTAACACGGATGATAAGGCCGCCGGGGAGCCGGGCCAAGCCATAAGTCCCAATCCAGGGTCTCCGGCACGGGCGGCGTCTCCTTCGGACGATCAATACCGCGAGGCGAGATCGGTCTGTTGCACCATGAATGGACCTCTCGAACCTGGCCGATTGCTCCGTCCCGGATGAACTCGCTCACCAAGCGCGTTCCTTCGGATGCCTGGCCCTGGTTGCCCAACTGGGTCGCAACGCCGGCCTCGCGGGCCGCCTCGGTCAGCTTGCGAACCTCGTAAATCGAATGGGCCAGCGGTTTTTCGCAATAGATGTGCTTGCCCATTTTGATTGCCTTCATGGCAATAACGGCATGTGAATGGTCCGGCGTAGCAATAACCACCGCGTCGATGTTCTTCTCTTTATCCAGCATTCTGCGAAAGTCGTGATATTTTTTGGCTTTAGGATAGCCTTTGAACGCGTTCGCAGCATACCTGTCATCCACGTCACAGAGGGCAACAATATTCTCACCGACCTCGTGGAGGTCGCCTGCGCCGCGACCGCCGACTCCCACGCCGGCAATGTTGAGCTTTTCACTGGGTGGGATATGGCGCGGCCCACCCAGAACCTCTCGTGGAACAATCGTAAAAGCAGCTACCGCCGCTGCAGCACCCATAAAGTCACGGCGAGAGATCTTAATCTTCTGATTGCTCGTTTCTTTCCGGTTTCCCATAACAATGTTCCTCATCTTAATCAATTGTAAATCACTTCTGCCACCCTCGGTCTGCAATTTCTTACATTTCGAGCGACCAGCCATCGCGGTAATGCATTTGCACGAAATCGTTGGCTTTTTCGTCGTTGGTGACACGCATATTCTCGCCGTCCCATAGGAGTTTCTTTCCGACGTTCTCCGGGCGTATTGCCAGATTGCCCATTGTGACCATTTCCGTGAACGGTCCGGCATAGTCGAAATTCGATGTGGCCTTGCCGCCCGTCTTGCAGGCCTCGATCCAGTTGCCCTCATGGCTGGTCTTGATCCGCTTGAGCGTCTGTGGCGGCTTGTTCTTGACGAACTCACGCATGCGGGAATAAGGGAGCAGTTGTGGGCCACCGCCATATTCGCCGCACCGCAGCACGCCCTTGCTACCTATGAACAGCACATTGCTCGATTCCTGATTCAAAGGCCGACCAGTTTCCAATTCCTTCGGACGCTCAGGCTTGAGCCCGCCGTCGTACCAATGCACCTTCACCGCCGGCATCCCCTCGCGGGCCGGGAATTCGTAATGAACGACCGAGGCCAGCGGGTACGTCTCATTATTGACCGGGGTGCAGCTCGCTTCGACGCTGGTCGGGTACTTGAGCTTCAGCGCCCAGAAGACCGGATCCAGCACGTGGCAAGCCATATCGGCAAGAGCGCCGCCGCCGAAATCCCACCAGCCGCGCCAGGCAAACGGGGCATAGCACCTGTTGTAAGGACGCATGGGTGCCGGGCCGATCCAGAGGTCCCAGTCCATTGTACTGGGAATATCATGCACTTCTTTGGGCCGGCCGATTCCCTGCGGCCAGACTGGCCTGTTCGTCCAGGCGTGAACTTCCTTGACTTCGCCGATCACGCCGGCCCATATCCATTCGCAGATGTCGCGAACGCCGCCTCCGGAGTGCCCCTGATTGCCCATCTGGGTAACGACCTTGTACTTGCGGGCCGCTTCGGTTAGGGCACGAGCCTCGGATACCAAGCGGGTCAGCGGTTTCTGCACGTAAACGTGCTTGCGCCGCCTCAT